>JALOQY010000078.1:5239-18690 GCA_025459285.1 Planctomycetota bacterium
GCGACGCACGCCATCCTCGAAGCGCCGCATGTGCACAACGAACTGCAGCGCGCTCACCATCTGCTCCCTTATCGCCCGCGACGGAAGCTCGATGCCGGCCATGAGCACCATGGTCTCGAGTCGGGCGAGAGCGTCCCGGGGCGAGTTGGCATGGACCGTGCACATGCCGCCATCATGCCCGGTGTTGAGGGCCTGGAGCATGTCGAGGGCCTCTCCCCCGCGCACCTCGCCCACGATGATCCGGTCCGGCCTCATGCGCAGGCTGTTGACCACCAGGTCGCGGGCGGAGATGGTCCCTCGACCCTCGATGTTCGGCGGGCGGGTCTCCAGTCGCACCACGTGGCCCTGATCGAGGATGAGTTCCGCGGTGTCCTCGATGGTCACGATCCGCTCCGAATCGGGGATCGCTTCCGCAATCGCCCCGAGCAGTGTCGACTTCCCGGTCCCCGTTCCCCCCGAGATCAGGATGTTCGCGCGCTCGCGGACGATCAGGGCCATGAAGGCCCTCATGTCCGGTGAGAACGCCCCGAGGCGCAGCAGGTCATCGGCCTTGAGCCGCACCGCACCGAAACGCCGGATGGAGATCGTCGGGCCGTCCAGAGACACCGGGGGGATGGTCGCGTTGAGACGGCTGCCGTCCGGCAATCGCGCGTCCAGCATCGGCGAGGAGATGTCGATGCGCCGGCCCACCCGGGCCGCCATGCGCTCGATCAGCCGCACGATGTGCTCGCGATCCCGGAACCTCACGCCGACCCTCTGGAGCCGGCCGAAGCGCTCCACGAACACGTCGCTGGGTCCGTTGACGAGGATGTCGGTGACCGCTGGATCGGTCATCAACGGGGCGAGGGGACCCAAACCCAGCGCCTCCTGCGTCAGATCGTCGACCAGGACGTTGCGCTCCGCGTCGTTGAGGGGAATGTTCTCCGTTCGCAGGACGCCCTCGACGAATTCCCGGACGGCGGTCTTCACGACCTCCTCCCCGCCGTCGAGGAACTCCCGGTCGCCGATCTCCTGGATCAGCCGTTCCAGGAGCTGCCCCTTGATCGAGATCGCGTCGACGGTCGCGGTCGGAGTGTAGCTCATCCGGCGCTCTCCGGGCCGTTCGGCGATCTGGCGAACCAGCATCGGCCGAGAGGCCTGCGTCGCCGCGACCCCCAGCCGTTCGCGAAGATTCTGCCGCGGTGACCCGTCTTCGGTCATGCGGTGCCCTCCCTCTCACTTCCGGTCGACGGGACGAGTACGGTGCGCTCCTCTTCACCTTCCGGCTGCTCCTCGCCCCCATAGGTCACGGCGCGCGCGCGGATCCCCGGCTTCAACTCGGAGATTCTCTCGGCGATGGACCGCACCGCTCGGGAGAATCCGGAACGCCACGGATGCCGGAGGATGTGCGGAGTCCCCGAGTTGAGCGCCACGGCCAGCCGCCTCTCGAAGGGCACGATGTAGTCCACCGCCATTCCCAGTCGCGCCCCCACCATGGTCGCATCGAGTTCGCCGGCAAATGGCCGCACCCCTCGGTTCATGACCACCCGGATCGTCGACTTCGGCACGCCGAGTCCCTCGAGCGCCGCGAACATGCCCACGGCGCCGAGCACCAGGGGCACGATGGGCTGAACCACGACGTGGACCCGGTCGCTCATGTCGAGTATGCAGATCGCGATGGCGTCCACGGTGGGGAAGGTATCCACCACGACGTAGTCGTAGGCCCGCCGAGCGAGTCCGAGGATCCGGGACACGTCCTTCTCGTCGATCTCGGACGCCGCGATGATCCCCGGGGGGGCGGCGAGGACGTGCAACCCGCTGTCGTGGGGCGTCGTGTGCTGCCGGAGGAGTGTCTCGTCCAGGCGCCCGAGTTCCCGCGCGGTGTCGGAAATCGTCCGCTCGGGCTTCATGTTCAGCATCGACGCGCAGATGCCGTGCTGCAGCGAGCAGTCGATGAGGATGACCCGGCCGGGAAATCGCCGTCCCAGTTCCACCGCGGTGTTCACCGCGATGGTGGACTTCCCCACGCCGCCCTTGTTGCTCATGAAGCTGACGAGGATCCCGATGCTACCGGGAGGGGGGCCTCCACCCCGGCTGCACCGGTCGAGGAGCTGTCGCAGGTCCGCGGAGGAGACGGGGCGGCGCAGGAAGTCCCGCACGCCAGACCGCGTGAGCCGGATCAGCGCGTCGCCTTCCGCCCCTTCGTCCTCGAAGGCGCTCCGGCCGTACGCCACGGCGACCGCGGCCTCGGGCGCCACGGCGGCCATCTCCTCGGCGAAAGCCCTGACTTCTTCGAGGTCGCGCCCCAGTTCCACCACGACGACGTCAGGGACCTGGACACGCGAGTCTTCAATTCCCTCGCGCAGGCTGCGACAGGTCCGCGTCGAGGCCCGGCGACCGCGGACCGCCTGGAGAGCGGTCTGGAGCTCAGCCTCGATCTGGCCGCTGCGTTCCACCACGAGGATCTGCTGGATTTCTTTCATCGGACGAGCACCGGCGCGCGCAATGGCTCCGCGAGCGCCCGGTTGCGGCCGAGGATCGCGCGGAGCAGGTTGTTCGGAAGACCGGCAAGGCCAGGCGCCACGGTGGCGCTGGCATTGACCGGAGCAATGGATCTGAAAAGCCGGGTCATCTGGATTCCGTCGGGCAGACCGGTGGCCTCCACTGTCCCGAAGCCGACGATCCGGGTGACATCCAGTTCATCGTAGATCGGCACGAAGACTTCCCCTCCACCGGGCGCGGTCAGACCGACCGCCGCGCCGGACGGGTCGTTCCCGATGGACCACGCGCGACGCGCAACGCAGAAGCCCACGGTGGCGCCGCCGAAGGTCAGGTTGCCTGCCGGGTCGGCATCGAGGACGACGGCCCCGTAGCCGAGGGAGTTCCAGAAGTCGTACTCGAGGACGAAGGGCGTCGATCCGCGCACCCCAGCCAGGGGCCTCCCTACCGTGGTCGCCGGTCGAGCCGCGGCGATGGCGGTCGCCCGCACGACGATCCCGTCGCGGCGCCGGGAGTTGTCGATGAGCGAGCCTCTCCCGAGGAGGTAGGTGAGGGCCGGCCCTGCCGAACTGATCCCGGCCTGGTCATCCAGCGGCGGAACCAGTGACGGGTCCGTTGGGTCGGCCGTGCGCCGGAGTCGCACGAGCAGGGCCGGCAGGCCCTCCGGCTCCTCGCTCAGAAGGGCGATGATCTGGTTGAGCAGCGCGATCAACGCCGTCGCCAGCGGCTCCGGGATGAACTTGCCGCTCTGGGCCTCGATGAAATTGCGCAGGCTCTGGAGGGCGGCCAGGGTAGTCCCGAGATTCCCCCCCTGGGCCTCGTACTCCGCGAGCCGCGCCACCGCCAGGGCCACCCGCCCGGCGAGGACGTTCGCGATACCCGGCGGTACGTGGAGTTGGGCAAGCGCCTCCTCCATCGCGTCCACAAGCCCCTCGAGCGTCGGGGGGATCCAGACATCCGGACGGGTGTAGTCGGAGTACTCATGGTGATCGAGGACATCGAGCAGGTAGCGCACCGCGACCATGTCGCCATGGATCCGGTTCTCCAGGTTGAGTTGGAGGTCCGGGATGTAGACCCGGGGGGCCGGGGTCCGGATCGTCTGCAGGGCATTCGCGCCCGTCACACCGCCGGAGAGTTCATGGAGTGGGCCCGCGCCATGCTGCCACTCGTCGCCGGAGGCGGGGTCGAAATCATCGTCGTACACCCATCGCATGAACTCCTGCGCCGCCAGACGTCGGTCGAGGTCCGAAACGGCGTCCGCCTGCCGGAGCCCCTCCATGGCCGCAGCCTCGACCCCATTCTGCATCTGGAGCCGCGTCAGCCGGGCCGACCCGCTGTCCACGACCAGGGCGGCGAGGCCGAGGAACACGAAGGCAAACATGGCGAAGAGCATCTGGATCATGGGTCACTTCTCGGGAACGGCGATCACCTTCTTCGCGTTACCGTCGATGACCTCCATCACCTTGACCCCCGGGACCTCACCGTCCGGGGAGGCATAGGGGTTCGGCGGTTCCAGCTCGGGCGTCTCGCTCGTGCCCGGGTCGTCAGACCGGCCGGATCGCGGGAACGCGCGCAGCGTGGCACCGGACTCCAGAGCTGCGGTGAGGGCCACGGCCTCCTCGGGCATCATGGCAAGAACCACCTCCTGCACCGATCTCATGCGGGAAACCGTCCCCCGGACGAGCGAAGTGGAGAAGGTCGGGATATCGCGGGCGCTGAGTGGTTCCACGATGACCGCACCGCGAGCCGCGATCCGGACCGTGGACTGCTTCTCGGGGTTGGCGAGGCGCTGGCGCATTTCCATCTCCGCACCCCTCACCCCTACGATCTGGGGGAGTTCGAACCCGTCGGATTCACGGGACTCGATCGGGAAGGAGTAGACGAGATCGACCAAGTCCCCGCGCGCGAGGCCGTGGATGCCCTCGATGCGGCTCGCCTCGATTCTCACCGCCCGCATTCCGGGGGGGATTCCCGCGGTCAGGCCGGGCCGGGTACCTTCGGGGTAGAAGTCATCCTCCGTGAAGACCCGACCGGCGGCCTTGTCCTTCCTGAGGACCCGGCCGATGATGTCCTTCCGGTCCGTCAGGATCCCCGCCTCGGCCACCCTCTCACGGGGAAGCGGCACCTCGGCCCATGCCTGACGGTTCGCGACGAACAGATCCGGCCCCTGGACCTGGGAGTAAGCCTCGAGCGGCCTCGCCAGGGCGGGCACGAGGACCATTCCCTCCGGCAGGACGTTTCGCCGGCCCTCGTCCCCGTCCTCGGCCTTCGCGAAGACGGGAAGCCGGTAGACGCCTGAGAAGTGGAGTATGGCGAGGACACCCACGCCGGCCAGAGCCAGGAAGACGGCCCCCATCAGAACCCGCTGGCCGACCGGGGCACCGTAATGTCTATGCACCATGAACTGTGCTCCTCGTTCTCACTCGAAGACTTCCCGTCGGAACACGGCCTGCGCCGAAAGCAGACGCCGGAAGGGCCGCACGTCCTTGCCCAGGGCCTTCAGCCTGCCGAGCCCGTAGGGCCCGGCGTACGGACCGACATCCCCCGTGTCTGCCCGGACCGACCGGACATCGCCGGGCAGCTGCGTGACCGCGCCCGGATCGGCCTCGATCGGTCGGGCCGCGTTCGGCTCGAACGGGCCTCCCGCCGCCTCCCGAAATCCGCTCAGGGCCGCAGACTGGTAGGGGTAGTTGACCCGCAGGGCCACGATGCCCTGCTGAGTCCCGGCGGCATTCAGGCGAAAGGGGCTCACCTCTGGGTCGGCCCGGATCTCCTCCACCGGTTCGACCCAGCTGATCGTCTCCACGCCATCGGCGTCGCGGCCCCGGACGACCGGGATCGCCACGCGCAGGCCGGTCGGGGTGCTCGGATCCTCGAGCAGTGCCCCGGGGTAATGAAGCAGCCTCCGGCCTCCGATCCGCTGCACCACCATCACGGGCCACAGCGCCTGGTTCAGCACCGGCGCGTTCCGGAAGTACTCGTCCAGGGTCACACCCCCGGGGATGTTGTCGAGGTCCACGACCAGCAGGCCCGGGTCGTAGATCCTCTGTCGCACGATGCTCGACGCCAAGGCCTGGTCGAACGTGTACTCGGCCGGGAGCGGCGTGCGGGCCAGCTCGAGCGCTCCCAGTCGCGCGCCGTCCTGGACCGCCTGCGCGGTGAAGAAGAGATGGCCGAAGGAGATCAGCGTCGCGAGGAGCAGGTAGAAGACGAGGGCGAGGATGGCGAACTCCAGAAGGACCGCGCCAGCCATCCGCCTCCTGTCAGATGCTCCCATGGACGACTCCTCCCAGGACCAGGAAAACCGCGTACCCGGCGGCGATGGCCGGAGCATAGGCGTGTTCCCGCCGGGAACGCAGCCTCGACACCAGCGCCAGCACCCCGCCTGCCACGAAAATGAACATCAGCGTCACCAGGAACCCGGCAGGCCCGAGGAACGCACCCAGGGCGGCCAGGAGCTTGGCGTCGCCTCCGCCGAAACCGCCAAGGCGGAAGAGGACGGCTCCGACCACGAGACCCGCGACCGCGCCTGCAGGCACACTCCACCAGTCGAGGTCGAGCCAGCCGAACACCAAGGAAAGGACCGCCCAAGCCAGCAGCCCGAGCGGCAGGACGTCCGGAACCTCGTGCTTTCGCATGTCCACGAAAGCGGCGATCAGGAGTAACGCGCCGGGGACCAGCCAGACGAAACTCATGGTGTGCGGAGAACGCCCCCCCGGACCACCGCCGGGGGAGCGTCTCTCCGCTCCGGGCCGTTCGGCTACTCGAGCTCGAGAACCAGGTCCGTCAGGTCCTGATTGGCCCCGTCATCCGTTCCGGTGTTCACGCCGAGGCGCTTCGTGTCGTTCCGATTCACGATCGTCGCGACGTCGATGCCGATGCCAGTGGTCCCGTTGAGGCCTTCGACCGTATCGTCGGTCTCGATCAGCTGACCGGTGACGATCGGGTTGTTGTCTTCCTCGTGAGCACCGGGAAGCACCGTGGCCACGGCGGCCGTCATGTCGGCGACCTTGTTGCCGAACACGGACACCGCCGCAATCGTCACCAGCCCCACACCCGCGAGGAGCAGGCTGTACTCGAAGAGCGCCGCGCCCCTGCGGTTCCTCAGAAGCTTCGTCCAGAACTTCATGCACCAGCCTCCTTGATGGTCCACTCGGACCGAGATGCACGCGGCGGCCTTCGCCGCGTGGCTAGGTTCATCGATTTTGCGGGCCGGCCCCGCTCTGTCCCGCGGCCTCCCCGGCTCCTCCCGCGCGGTCCTTCCCCGGCATCGCCGGCGGCACCGCTCCTCCCCGGACCAGGTCGCGGGGAGACGGGTGGGCCCAGAGGCTCGCCAGGGGGTTTCTCTCCCGGAGGACGATCGGCCGGACCACGATCACGAGGTCGCGAATCTCCTGGCTCCGGTCGTAGTCCCCGAAGAGCCATCCGAGGACCGGGATCTGCCCGATGCCCGGCGTCTGCCCGACGTTCAGGGAACTCTGGCGGGAGACGAGGCCGCCCACGATCAGGGATTCGCTGTCCTCGAGTCGAGCCGTCGTCTCCAGGAACCGCGTCTCGAACGCGGTGGAGCCCGTCGCCGTCCCCGTGGACTCCCGGATCTCCGTGGTGAGCACGGTATCCGGCAGCGACACCTGGGGGACGAGATCCATCGTGATGGCCCCGTCGCTGTCCACCAGCGGCCGCACCTGCAGCTGGACGCCGAAGGAGCGGAAGCTGACGGTGTTGAACACTCCGGATTCCGATGTCGGGGCGAAGGACTCGGTGACCGGTATCTCGCCTCCGACCTGGAACGTCGCGATCTCTCCGGAGAGGACCGTCAGGGACGGCCGCGAGAGGGCCCGCGCGACCCCGCGCTGCTCCAGCACACTGAGCACGGAGTCGATCGCGAAGTGGGACCCGCTCAACTGGAGCTGATTCGTGGTCTGCCCCGAAAGGTAGCCCAGCACGTCCTGGATGTCCGGGTCGTCCCGTCCGCCCGCACGTGCCGCGGAGGACCCCATCACCCTCTCGGCCCCGGAGGCCGCGAGAAGCGGGGTCTGCGCGAAGTCCGCGTAGATGGCGGTGAGATCCGAGGAGTAGGCCTCCAGCCGGCTGCGGTGGACCTCGTAGAAACGGACATCGATGCGGACCTGGGGCAGGTCCCGCACACTGAGGAAGGACAAGATCCTCCCGTCGGCCGTCGAGAGCACCTTGGCGCGGCCCACGTTGGCGTCGAGCTCGTTATCCGTCCGACCGCCGGAGGCGGCGAGGTTCGCGGTTCCCGCCGCGCCGCCCCGTCCCGTCGAGCCGCTGCCGCCCCTGCCTTCGGCCCGGAGACCGCCGGACTCGTCCCCGATCACTTCGATGCTGCTTCGCCCCCCGCTCCGACCGAGCAGGACGGCCGCCGCCATGTAGATGGTCCGAGTCAGCGCCGTCTGGTCCGGAACCTGCCCCGTGAGCACGAACACGTCGATCGCGTCGTCCGGCAGATCGCCCCGCATCACCCGCCGGACATGGATGTCGACACCGAGGGCCTCCCGTACTGCCGAAACGATCCGTCGTTCCAGCGGGTCTGGCAGACGGTCGACCTTGATGAGGTTGATGACTGCCGTGGTCGCGCGCACCTCCTCCGAGGAGCCGAAGGGCTGACTGCCGATCGGGGGAGGCGAGGTGGTCGGAGGGCCGTCACCCGCCTTCACCGGAGGCGCGAGCCGGGAACCCCGGGAGACGACCCCGAGGTACTGGATGGCCGTCGCCTCGGCGGCATTCGAGTAGCCGATGTCGGGGACGGTGCCCTGGAGAACCACGGCCTCCCGGTCGGGGGCCATGTCGACCGTGATCGAGCCGTGGATGCCACGCAGAGCCTGCTCCAGCAGGGAGAGGTCCGGACGGATGAAGCACCGGATCGTCTCCGCGGCGCCTTCCCGGTACCACACGATCAGCGTCGTCTGCCCCACGGAGCGTCCCAGGACAAGCAGCTCCTGCGTTGTGAGGGTCTCCACCGAGAGCAACTCCGGATCCCCGACCGCGACGCGGAGCGCATCCTGTTCGAGAACGAGCCGCTCATGGCTCCCGACGACGATGGACAGGCGCCTCTCGCCGTCGGCACCGAGCAGGGCACTCCCGGGCAGGAAGAGGAGCGCGACGAGAACGAGAGGGAGAGCACGACCGGAGCACCGGCCGGGCCGGTGATCGGGGGACCAGTCTGCGCGCATCGCTTCGCACCTCGCTCAGAAGGGCCGGCGCTGCCCGGCCTTGTTGCAGGCTCGGTACTCCGAAGACCCGACTCGGCCCATGGAACGCCGCCGCGGAGACGCTCCCGCGGATGGCGTCACTGCCGACCGTCTACCGGAGGCTGCCGCGCCCGCCTCAGGCTCTTCCTCGCTCCGCCCACCCACGGATCGGTCCCCCTGCCCATGACCGCGGACCCGGTAGCCGATTAGGAGCCTCGATACGCAGACGGGATACATGGATCAACGAGGGCGGTCAAGTAATACCGGGTGCACGGACGGCGGTCAGGATCGCGAGGGGCGCGCGGCGGGGGCGAGGCCGGCGAGGCGCACGGCGCCGCGGTTGTAGCCGTCCGGGAAGAGGGACTCCATCTCCGGGGCCTCGAGGCCGAGCGCGAGGGCCGTCTCGAAGACGTTGGGCAGAACGCGCTCGCGGAGGAATCGCTCCCGGAGGAAGAAGATCACCCTCCAGTGCGCCTCGGTGAGAGGCTCGTAGTGCCCGAGATGCCGCCACATCTTCTCGGCGAACTCCCGCGTCCAGGACTCCGGGTCGCGCAGGAAGCCCCGCACGTCGACCTCCTGTCCGGGCACGGGGGACTCGAGACTCCGGTATCGGGTCAGTACCCCGTAGGTCGAGTAGGCCGTCGCGTAGGAGAGGCCCGCCAGCCGGCAGGGCCCGCGGAGATACCCGGCGGGAAACAGACGACCGAGGTCCGCCAGACGGAGGCTGCTCTCCCGGCAGACCTGGAACACGAGCGGGCACTGGCCGAACCGCTCGTAGAAGTCACGGATCGTCCGCAGGACGGCCCAGTGCTTCTCCGTGAGCGGCCCCACGATCTTCATCTGGGGAGCCAGGGCCTCGGCGAACGCCTCGGTCCACGTGGCGTAGTCCGCGAGGAAACCCGTCTCGTCGAGGATGAAGGTCCGTTCACCGGCCTTGAGTTCGGGCATGGCGTTTCTCCCTTGGCTGTTTCTGCCGGAGGCGCAACCCGTCCGCGAGCATGGTCTTCCCGAGCGCCCGGAGGGTCGCCTCGTGGACACCGCTCAGCAGGGCGCGCACCGCGCAGGTGGTTTCGTCGACACAGTCGTCGCACTTCGCGTAGGCGGTCTTCGAGAGGCAGGGGAGGGGCGCGACGGGGCCGTCCACGGCGCGCAGGATCTCGAGGAGGCTCAGGCTCTCCGGATCCCGCACCAGCAGGTGGCCCCCGTTCCGCCCCTTCCGGCTCGCCACGATCCCCCGCCTTCGCAGGTCGCCGAGGATCTGCTCCAGGTACGGCCCCGGAAGTCTCGCCTCCGCCGCGATATCCCCGGCCAGAACCGGCCCCTCGCCCCGCCGGCCGGCGAGGCAAAGGAGGGCCTGGATCGCGTATTTCGCCCTGCGCGTGATCATGCCAGTTCAGTCCCGGCCTTCTATGTTGACTTTGTTGATCGTATAGCTCAACTTATTTCGCTCGGAGCCGCGGGCTCCCGCGAGAAGTTGACCCGGACCAGCCGCCGGTCTTGAATTGTCTGTTCCGCACGCCGGTTCCCTCCGAGTTCCGCGCCGTCCCGCGAGGTTCCCCATGGGCCCCCACAAGCTCGACAAGATCCTGAACCCCCAGCGCATCGCCCTCTTCGGGGTGAGTATCAACCCGAACACCGTGGGCGGCAAGGTCCTCGGCAACCTCGTCGGCGGAGGCTTCCGCGGCGTGGTCTACCCCGTGAGCGCGGAGGTCGAGGCCGTGCTCGGCGTCCCCTGCTGCCCGGGCATCGACAAGTTGCCGAGGACGCCGGATCTCGGCGTGATCTGCACGCCGGCGAAGGAGGTCCCGGACCTCGTGCGGCAGTGCGGCGAGGCGGGGATCCACGGACTCATCATCATGTCCGCGGGGTTCCGCGAGACGGGGGAGGAGGGGCGCAAGCTCGAGGAGCGCGTGAAGGCCGAGGCCAGACGGTTCCCCGACATGCGGATCATCGGCCCGAACTGCCTCGGCATCATCGTGCCCCGCCTCGGGCTGAACGTCAGCTTCGCCGGCGCGCTGCCCCGCGCGGGGAACGTGGCGTTCATCTCCCAGTCCGGCGCGCTCTGCACCTCGGTCCTCGACTGGGCACTCGAGGGGAAGCTCGGCTTCTCCTACTTCGTCTCCATCGGCAACTCCCTCGACGTCGGCTTCGGCGACCTCATCGACTACTTCGGCGAGGACGAGAACACCGATTCGATCATCCTCTACGTCGAGTCGATCACCCACGCGCGCCGATTCATGACCGCGGCGCGCGCGTTCGCGCGGTCGAAGCCGATCATCGCCTACAAGTCCGGGCGCTTCGCCGAATCCGCAAAGGCCGCGGCCTCCCACACCGGCGCCATGGCTTCCGAGGACGCGGTCTACGACGCGGCGTTCGAGCGCACCGGCCTCGCCCGCGTCTATGACATCGGGGACATCTTCGACTGCGCGGAGCTGATCGGGCGGAAGAAGATGCCCCGGGGCCCGCGCCTCGGCATCGTGACGAACGCTGGCGGCCCCGGCGTCATCGCCACCGACGCCCTCATCGAGGCGAAGGGCACGCTCGCCGCGCTCACGCCGGAGAGCATGGCCTCCCTCGAGGAGAACCTGCCCCCCTCGTGGTCCCACGGGAACCCGGTGGACGTCCTCGGGGACGCGGCTTCCCGCCGCATCGAGAAGGCGGTCCACATCGTCCTCACCGACCCCGGCGTGGACGCGGTCCTCGTCATCCTCACGCCCCAGGCGATGACGAACCCCACCGCGGCGGCCAAGACCCTCGTCGGTCTCGCCGCGAAAACCAGCAAGCCGATTCTAGCGGCGTGGCTCGGCGGGGCGACCATGCGGGAGGGCATCCGCATCCTCGCGGACGGGGGCATTCCGGCCTACCGCACGCCGGAGCAGGCGATCCGCGCGTTCATGACCCTGGTCGCGTACGCCCGCAACCTCCAGACGCTCTACGAGACGCCGCGCGACGTACCCGTGCAGTTCGCGATCGACCGCGAGAAGCACCGCGAGGCGTTCCTCGAGACGGTGCAGTGCTGGGGCCCCCTCCTCTCCGAGGGCGCGAGCAAGCTGCTGCTCGAAACCTACGGCATCCCCGTCGCCCGGGCCGCCGCCGCGGAGTCCGCCGAGGAGGCCGCGACCGTGGCGGACAGGATCGGGTACCCGGTCGTTCTGAAGATCCTGTCGCCGGACATCACCCACAAGACCGACGTGGGCGGGGTGGCGCTCGACCTGGCCGACGCCCACATGGTCCGGGCCGCGTTCGAACGCATCGTGGCCTCGGCGCGCGCGGCCGTGCCGGGGGCGCAGATCGACGGCGTGAACGTGCAGCCCATGGTCCGGTCGCGAGACGGCGTGGAGCTGATCCTCGGGATCAAGCGCGACCCCACTTTCGGCACGGTGATGATGGCGGGCATGGGCGGGATCGGCGCGGAGCTCCTCGGGGAACGGGCGCTCGGCCTGCCGCCGCTCAACGAGCGCCTCGCCCGGCGGATGCTGGAGAAGCTCCGGATCTGGCCCCTCCTCCTCGGCTACCGCGGCCGTCCGGCGGCGAACGTCGGGAAGCTGGTCGAAGTGCTGATGCGGCTCAGCTACCTCGCCGCCGACTACCCGGAGATCCGGGAGCTGGACATCAATCCGCTCCTCGTGACGCCGGAGACGGTAGTGGCCCTCGATGCCCGGATCGTGATCGACCAGGAGCGCCTCGATCACCCCGTGGAACCGTACTCCCACCTGGCCCTCCGCCCCTACCCCGACAAGTACACGAAGCGCGTGACCCTCCGGGACGGGAGCGAGGTGACCTTCCGGGCCATCAAGCCGGAGGACGAGCCTCTCTGGCTGGAGATGCTCGGTTCCTGCAGCAAGGAGACCATCTACTCGCGCTTCCGTTACTTCTTCCAGTGGTCCTCGCACGAGGTGGCCACGCGGTACTGCTACATCGACTACGACCGGGAGATCGCGATCGTGGCCGAGGTGGTCGAGAACGGCCGGCGCCGCCTGATCGGCGTGGGCCGGCTCATCGCCGACCCGAGCCACGAGAACGTGGAGTACGCCGTGCTCATCATCGACGCGTGGCAGAAGAAGGAGGTCGGCAGCATGCTGACCGACTACTGCATGGACATCGCCCGGCACTGGAACCTCGAACGGATCGTCGCGATGACCACGACCGACAACCGGCCGATCCTCTCCGTCCTCGAGAAGCGGAACTTCGAGCTGACCTTCAACGACGACGGCACGGTGGACGCCGTGCTCCACATCGCCCCGGGCTCCGGCGACTGACCATCGACCGTGAAGCCGGCGGTCACCGCGGCCGGGCGGCGCGGCGGTAGCGGAAATAGGCCTGGCAGGCGCCCTCGCCGGAAACCATGCAGGGGCCGACGGGATCGAGCGGCGTGCAGGCTTTCGCGAAAAGGGCGCAGTCCGGCGGATCGCACCGGCCGGTGATCACCTCGCCGCAGCGGCAGCCGGGCGGGTCCTCGTCCGGTCCCTCCGAAACCCCGAAGCGGAGCGCGGCATCGAAGGCCGCGAATTCCGGCCGCAGCAAGAGACCGCTCGCGGGGATCGTCCCCAGAGCCCGCCACACCGAGTCCGCCGGCATGAAGACCTCGTCGAGGAACGCGAGCGCCCGGGAGTTCCCGCCGGCCCGCGCGATCTCCGGGTAGAGGTTCGCGAACTCCGCGCGGTCCGCCGCCGCCCGTTCCGTGAGCCAGCGGACCGCCTCGAGTATCTGCCGAGGCAGAAAGCCCGCCACGACACAGGGTTTCCCGCACTCCGTGACGAC
>JALOQY010000406.1 GCA_025459285.1 Planctomycetota bacterium
ATCCGTCCGGGCGTCTGACATGGCCCGCTGGCCACCCCGGACCAACCGGCCCTGCTGACAAGCCCCGGCCGGTGGCCTCCGGAAGCAGGAACCCGCCCCCCGCGGCGGGCCGGGACTCCGTCGTCGCTCCGATACTGTCTGACTCGCAGGGTGTTCTAATGCCGGCATGAACGATCCGGCCCAACCGCAGTAGGATCTGACGGGGAGAAGTGAGCACCCCCGGGATGCGTCCAGGCGGGAGAATCGGGTCGGCCATCGTCTCGGCGGGTGTCGCCGAGCTGCGTCAACCGTGTCGCATCCGACGCTCCGCCGGACGCTCCGTGAATGGAGATGAGCAAATCCGAATACGCGCTGTCCGGAAGCCTCGGCCCGCCAGAACCTGCGTCCGGAGCGGCTCTTGCGGCGGGCGGGGTTTCGTCGGGGCGAGAGGATTCGAACCTCCGACCTTCTGGATCCCATGCGGGAGCACGCCCCTTGATGACCCGTCACTCGCGGCGTCGAGTTGTTTCAGGTGTTTCCTGAGACAGGATTGCCGGTGGCCAGAACTGGCGCCATCCCGGAAGACACCCCTCGATACGCTCTGACACCCAGCGGATCGGCACGGAGAGTGCTACGGACGTCTGGGCGGACCCGTAGTGCCGGGCGATGGCCGACTCTGGTTACCCGACCGTAACCAGGGTGGCCGCCGGGTGACGGGCGGGAGGATCGATGCCGACACGATGGGGGGCGCTTGGGCTGGCTGCCGTGCTCCTTGTCGCTTCCGCCGGGGGGCTGCTGGCTCGGCCCACGGAGAGATACCCGGACCTCTCGGGCCTCGATGCGGACGGGCTCGTCCTTGCATTGCACGCCCCGCTCCTCGGCGCTCACCCTGTCGCGTGGACCGCCCTGCTGGAGCTCGGAGAGGCAGCTGTCCCGGCGCTCGTCCGCGGACTCTCCGCAGAGGACGAGGAAGCCCGGGAGGACTGCGCGGCGCTCTTGGCGGAACTCGGTCCGTGTGCGGCCGCCGCGGTGCCCGGAATCATGGCTCGCCTCGAGGCGGAGACGGGATGGGACCGTGCACGCCTGATCGTTGCTCTCGAAGAGATCGATCCCGGGCGGCGCGACTTCCTGAAATTGCGCCTCGCTAACACGGACTCGTTCCGCAGAGCATGGTCGTGCTACGTTTCCCCGACCGGCGACGAGCCCGATCCGGCAAGCCTCGTCGCGCTCCTCGACGACGACACTCCGGAGATCCGGCGGCGGGCGGCGATCCTCCTCGGCTTCGGGGGCGATGGTCGCACAGCGGTTCTGGCCGAGCTCGCGGTCGCCCTGCGCGGCGACAACAAGGACGACCGAGAGGGTGGCTTCCGGGCGGTCGCGGCCCTCGGCTCGGCGGCGCACGAGCTCGCCCCTCTCGTCGTCGGGGCGCTCGAGGAGGACCCTTGGCAGTCCTTCGCCGCACTCGAGGCGCTGGCGGCGGTCGGTGCGCCCGAAGAGGCCGTCGTTCCGATCTTCCTCGAGATCCTGCGAACTGCAGGTGACTCGCGCTCCGACGAAGAAGGCGTCGCGGCGCGCGCCCTGGCCGGATATCCGTCCACGGCTCCGATTGTGGTTCCCCTCCTCGTGGACGCGCTGTTCTCCGAACGATGGGAGCACCATGGCGGGAGAAGCTTCAAGTCAGAGGCTCAGGAGTGGGCTGCCGAGGCCCTCGGGATGTACGGACCTCTGGCGGCGGAGGCCATCCCGCAACTGATGGTGGCTTCGAAAAGGCCTCCCGCCGATCGGGCAGCGATCGAAGCGCTGGTCGCCATGGGCGACGCGGGGGAGATCGCACTCGTCAGTCTCTCGCGCGATGAGGATCCGTGGTCGCGTCGACTTGCACTCTTCACTCTGGCTCGTGTCCATTCCGGCGACGGGAGGTGGCTCGCGGCGCTCGCCGCGGAGTTCGCGGACCCAATCGTCTGCGCCGGGCAAGCCGCGCTCGAGTGCGCCGGGCCGGCAGACGCCTGCCTCCTCCCGCTCCTCGAGCCGGGACTCGCGAGTCCGCGCGCTCAGGATCGGCTCGAATGCTCGCTCGCGATGATCGCGGCAGGGGGCGATGCCGCCTCGCTCCATCCGCTCCTCGTGCGGCTCCTCGGAAACCCGGATTGCGTCCTCCCCGCGGCCGAGGCCCTCCTGTCGACCGACGGCCCGTCTGAGCGGCCGCTGCGGAAGCTTCGGGCGGAACTGAGCAGGAACGACAAGGACAGACTCGTCCGGGCGCTGGAGACGATCGCCCGCTGCGGTCGCGCTGCCGAAGCGCTCTGCCCGGACGTGGAGCCCCTGCTCCGCTACCGCTCGCGCGCGGTCCGCGCCGCCGCGCGGAAGGCCCTCACGGCCATTCAAGTCCCCGACTGATCTCCTCCGTTTACCTGTCCGCGCGAGTTCGTCACCGACGGCGTCGAGTCGCTTCAGGTGTTTCCTTGGTTTCTGGAGTTGCACGCCGGACGTTCCGTCGGGCGCTCCGTGAACAAGGAGATCTGGTGCAGCCTCTCGCTGGAGTCGGGCCGGATTGGAGCCACCCGCGGCGTCCACCTCGAGGACCGGGAGAGGAGTCAATACGTTCAGAGAGAGGATCGGTGCGGGGGGAGGCGAGTCGGACTCGGGCCGCGCAGCGGGTGGTAGACTCGGAGGCGGATGAAGGCAATCGTCCTCACGGCCCTGATGCTGGCGGCCGGCGCGGCGTCCACCGCCGGTCCGGAGCCTCCGTCCTTCCTGGACAAGACTGCGGCGGAGTGGGCGGCGGAGATCGCGGGATGCGCGGATCCGGCCGACCTTGGCAATGCCTGGTGCGCTCCCGGTCCGTTGCCGGAACTCGCCAGGGGTCGCGAAGCCGCCCTCCGCGTGATCGAGGAGTTGCTCCGGGACGTCCGCCCGGGCGTCCGGGCGCTCGTCGCCGCGGAGGTGCTCGGGCGGATGTGCCCAAAGGCGCGCGACCTGTGGGCGGACCCCGCGGGGAACCGGGTGGCGCGCCTCCTCCTCGACCGCCTCGCGGACGGGGCGCCGGAGGTGCGCGCCGCCGCCGCGACGGGACTCGGAACGCTCGAGTTCTTCGCGCGGGAGAGCCTCGTGATTCCGGATCACGAGACGATGGCGGCGGACGTCCCGAACTCATGCTTCTTCGAGGACGGGCCGAGCCGCGATCCCCTGATGCGGGCGGCCGGGCGGCGGATCCTCCCGCTGCTCGAGGACCCGTCGCCGAAGGTCCGCGACGCCGCGCGCGAGGCGCTCCATCGGTTCCCCGAGGCCGGCGGGCCGCCGGAGAAGGAGCCGACGGTGCCGGAGCTCCTCCTCGTCATGGAGAAGGAAGGGAGCTACCGGGCGGAGTGGGCGCTCGGAGTGCTTGGCGCGATGGGCGCAGCCGCCGTCTCGGCCGTGCCGGACCTGCTCGCCCTCGGTGAGAGGCGGGCGGCCCTGTGGAAGGAGATCCTCCTCGCGCTCGGGCAGATCGGGCCTTCCGCGAAGGAGGCCCTGCCCGTGGTCCGCCGGCTTCTCTCCGAGGGGCGGCTGCGGCAGCGCGTCGCCGCGGCCTATGCCCTGTGGCGGATCTCCGGGGAGACCACCGACCCGCTGGCCGTTCTCCTCCGAGCGCTCGGCGCCGCCTCCCGCGAGGAGGAGGCGGCCCTCCTCTCACTCGTGATTCTCGGGCGGATGGGCCCGGCGGCCGCGCCGCTCGTCGCGGAGATCCGGAAGTTCACCGGGGCCCCGGGCCCGCCGGAGTATCGGCAGTTTGCGCTGCAGGCGTACCGCCGGGCGTGCGCCGACCGCGAGGCCGTGATGGCGGCGCACGTGAAGGCGCTGCTCGAGGCCCCGCAATTCGAAGGCCTTGACGACCATGTCTGCATCACCGCCGCGCGGGGGCTGCGCATACTCGGCGATCCGCCCGACGAGGCGCTGCCGGGCCTCGTGCGGATGCTCGGCGTGAGGCTCCGGTGGGCGAAGGTGATGGCGGCGGCGACGCTCGCGGCGATGGGACCGCGGGCTGCACCGGCCGTGAACGACCTCGCGGATCTCCTCGACAGCAATGACCCGGCGATCCGGCGGGAGGTCCTGCGCGCGCTCCTCGCGGCCGGCGACACGGGTGTCGAGGCGATCGCGCGCGCGACGGGAGGCGGGCCGTCGTGGGTGCGCGGCGAGGCGGCCGGCGCGCTCGGGATGCTCGAGGTCGCGCCGCCCGTGGCGCAGAGGGCCCTCCTCAGGCTCCTCACCGACCCGGCGCCCTACGTGCGCGTGGAGGGTGCGGTGGCCCTCGTCCGGACCGGCG
>JALOQY010000079.1 GCA_025459285.1 Planctomycetota bacterium
CTCGTCGCCGACCCATGAGGGTCGACTCCTCGTCGCTCCTTGCCACGCGACGAAACTCCTCGCGGGGGTGGCTCGGAACTTTCGAGGCGCGGCACTAGCGCAGGGGTTCGGAGCGCGGAGGCGGGGACCGGACGAACGGGGTCTCGCGGGGCGGGGGGGTGGCGTATCGTCGGCCGACCGGCAGCCCCGGCGCTGTGTGGACCCCGGGATCCTCTTCCTCGAAAACGAAGTCCTGAGCACCTTGGGGCCAGGCCCCAAACCACCATTTTGACGCGTTCGGTGCCAGACCTCCCGCCCCCGGAGTGAAGTCCGATCGGCAGGGGCCGGGTTCCGTTGGTTCCCCGGCTGTCCCGGGCTAGGATCACCCCTTCGAACGCACACGGAGGGTCACGATGCACTGGGACCGAAGATTGCTGCCGTTGCTGCTCCTGACGCTGGGCCTGGTGTTCGGGTTCGCCGGTCGGGCGACCGCGCAGGACGGAACCGGCCCGACGAAGCAGGAACTCGACGGGGCCGAGTTCCGCCTCACTCAGCTCGAGCAGAAGGTGAAGCTCGCAAGGGGACAGCCCATCAAGCTCGGCTCGATCGAGATCGAGGCCCTGAAGCGGATCAAGGACCTGCTCGACCGCTTCCCGGACCATCCTCAGGTCAAGGCCCTCTTCGCGCGCGCCCAGCAGGCGGTCGTGGCCAGCAAGGGCGGGACATCCGAGCTGCCTCCGGAGGCCCTCGCCTACCGGGAGAACGAACAGAAGCTCCGGGCGATGTTCTTCGAGGTGGCGGAGAAGGAGTGGGCCGCGTACCGGGCGAAGCTCGAAGCCTCGGGGACTCTCTTTCCGAAGTCGTTCCCCGCTCCGTCCCACCGGGAGGTCTCCGTCGAGGAGATGGTCGGGCGCCACGTGGTCCTCGACAACTTCTACTACCCCACGAACCAGTTCATGGACTCCGGCCGGGAATTCGTCTCCGTGGGCAGCCGCATGCGCGGCTACTACTATGTCGAGATCTCGAACCGCGCGTGGCTCGGCGCCTGGGAGGCGGTGAAGCGCTACCGGCGGTTCATCAACCAGGACGTCCCTGAGGGCATGGGCGTCACGCTCGTGGGGCGTGTGATCGGCCTCGACCTCCTCGTTCCGCAGGCCGGCGAGGACAAGACGCTGCCCGCCTTCTGGGGCTGGACCGTGGAGCCGGTGGCGATCTACGTGCCCGATCGCACGTTCGCCGTGGCGGACCCGAATGCGGAACTCGGCGGTGTCTTCGCCGGCGAGCCGACGATGGAGGAGATCAAGTCGGTCCTCTATACGGTGAAGGAGATCCCCGCCGACGTGACGCCGGAACGGCTGGTCGAGATCTATGCCACCGCCATCAAGGAGAAAAACTGGCCGCTCTATCTCGACTGCATCGATCCCGGGAGCCGCCAGACGCCGATCTCCCAGAGCCTCTGCCTCTACCATTGGGACTGGCACCAGCACCGATTCGCGGCCTTCTACTGCCACGTGACCGTGAACCCGGCGAGGGTGAAGGTGACGAAGGGACTCGACCTCAGCAAGGAGAACATCGAGACGGCGTTCCTGCCCCCGGAGAAGATCGAGGAGCTGAAGAAACGCGCGGGCCCGACGGTCTGGGAGGCCGAACTCACCACGCAGGCCTACGACGAGAGGGGCCTGCAGTACGGCTCCCCGAAGCCGCGCTACCTCCGCAAGCACGAGGGGAAGCGCTGGTACATCCTGAACTACGCCCAGCCGTTCTGACGATCATGCGGCGACTACCGCGCTCGAGGGCGCCGCGGTCGCTGCAGACGCCGCCTCCGTACTCCGGTTGCGGGTGTCCCCGAAGTTACCAGGTTGCCAACGTCCCTACCATTCGATCGAGGAGAGGCGCAGATGAAGAAGATCGGTTTCCTCGGGCTCCTCGCGTGGCTGTCCGTTCTGCCGGCGGGCCCGGAGACGTTCGCCCAGGCGGGGGACCTCGAGAAGGTCGCCGAGGCCGCCGCCGTCGCCCAGTACAAGCTCCTGTTCGGCGAGGAGGTGCCCATCCTCGTCGAACGGGCCTTCGCCACCCTGAACGAAATGCTGCCGAAGATCAGCGCGCTGTGGGGCACCGGCAAGCAGCCCGGACCGCTCGAACCGCAATGGGTGGCGGCGGCGACGGCGCTGAAGGACGACATGGTGCTCTACCTCCGCTCCTCGGTGGATGCCGCGGAGGACGCGCTGAAGGCGAAGCAGGGCCGGGGCACCGAGGCGGACCTAACGCAACTCCGGGCCCGGGTACAGAAAACTCTCGACTACCTCGACCAGGTCGTGAGCCGGAAGGGCGCCGAGGTGGCGATCTTCCGCGACGTGGCGCAGGGATGGGTCACCACGCTGCGCGGATACAAGGAGCACTTGCCCGGCATCCTGATTGCGCTCAAGGCCGAGCCGGCCTTCGCCCGGGACACCGCCACCCGGGTGGCGAAGACCCTGAAGGACCCCGAGGTCACTCTCGGCGAACTTGAGGACGAACTGAGGGCACTGGACATCGCGCGGCGGGGGCTCGTCGCGGCGAAGGCCCAGGCCATGGGCCGGGGCACGCAGATCGCGGGCCTCCTGAAGACGATCACCCCGGAAGTCCTGCTCGCGGGCTTCCGCAAGGCCTCGGAGGGGTGGATTCCGGCGGACAACGGCGACGGGACCTTCGTGAGCCCGAGCCTCCGCGAGATGCTCGGGAAGTGGCCCCCGGACCTCGAATCGGGCATGACCGAGCAGTACTCCGAGATCTACCGCGAGGCGATCGAGGCGGTCAAGCCGCTGCTCCAGGGCGATTTCTACAAGGGGATGGGCCCGAGCTTCGAGTCCGTCTCCCTGGAGAACCTGGACAAGGTGCTCGACCCCTACATCGAGGAGACCCGCCGGTCGATCGTGAGGGCCCGCGAGGTCGCGGCGGGGGAGCGGGACCTTGACCATGCCGAGAAGGCCATGGACGGAGAGTTGGCCGCCGTCCAGAAACGGTCGGAACGCGAAGCCGAGGCCCGGAAGGTCGGGCAGTTGATCCGCGAAGCCGAGTCGAGAGCCTCGCACGAGGCCGACCGGCGCGCGTACCAGAAGATCGGTGAACGATGGAAAGCCACCGAAGACAGGTGGCAGAAGGCGGTGGCGAGGAAAGAGAAGCTGGAGGGGGAGGTGGGCGATCTGAAAGCCAACCGGCCGAGGCTGGGAAGCCCCGATTACGCGAAGGAGGCCCTGCAGCATCTCTCGATGCTGCGCCGGAAGGAGACCGAACTGAAGGACTGCTACCGGTTGATGGACGAAATCAGGGCGGAGGATGAGGAGATCAGGGAGCAGTACCTGGAGCTGAAGGCCCGCGTCCGCGGGGACTGAGCGACCCCGACCGGGGAGGCCCGCCGTCGGTTCGAGCGCGGCACGCGATCGTGCCCCGCACCGTCAACGCTCGATGCGAAGGGTGACCCGCTCGCGGGTGACCACCGCGCCGCGCCGGAGGATCAGTTCGATCTCGTGTTCGCCGGTTGCGGCGTCCTCACTCGCCGTGATCGCCACTTCCACGTGGCCGCCGGGGGCGAGGAAGAAGGAGGAACGCCCCAGGACGTCCGGCGCCGCGGTGAGGACCTCCCGCGGACTCCTGCGCTCCGGGCTTTTCCCGTCCCCGGCCTCCGGGAATCCGAGGCCAGTCCGCGACGCGGCGCGGTGGAGAGCCAGCTTCTCGGGCGTCAGCGCTTCGACCTCCAGCTCCGGCGCCGCCGGCATGGCCCGGATCCGAAGGACCCGGACAGTGACGCCCGGCGGGAGGCCGGTGAGTTTCACCAGCGCGCCGCGGCCTCGTCCCGAGACAGTCGCGAGACCGGCTCGCACGACCTTCGTCTGTCCCGGAGCGATCGCGACGGTCCGTTCCTCGATCTCGAGGCCGGCCGTCGTCAGATCCAGGTCGAAGGACAGGTCGATCACGTCCTCGCCCGCCTCGGCGAGGAGCGTGCAGCGGGCGGTGTCCTCGGCGACGCCGCGGAAGGCGATCTCCAGCGTCCGCGGTCCGTCGAGCCGGAGCGGATCGGCCGGCAGGTCGGACGTGACGCCCTCGGGGAGTCCCGAGAGGGAGAGACGGACCGGGGCCGCGAACCCCGCGATCGGTCGGAGGTGGACGGAGAGGTGCGCGACGCCATCGGACCCCCGGCGCGCCGCGCGGAGGCCGGGCGACGGGAAGCCCACTGTCAGGCGCGGCTCGGCGGCGTGCTGTCCGAAGTCCGCCGGTTCGGAGGATGCCGTTCCGGGGACCGCGGCGGCGCTCACGGGATCGAGGGTGCCGGTCAGGCGGATGTCCGGCAGGAAGAGGCCGTGGATGCCGCCGTAGACCACGTCGAAGGCCATTTCCGTCTTCGGCCGCCCTGGGCCGCTGGCCACGAGGACGTGCGGACCTTCCCGGAGCCCGATGACGAGGTACTTCCCCTCCGCGTTGGTCCGGCCCATGAGGTAGCACTTCCCCAGCCATGCGTCGAGCAGGACCTTCGGCACGCCCGTGGTCTTCCTGAGCGTATCGAAGACCTCGCGGGACAGGATCGTGACCGCCGCCCCGGCAACCGGTTCGCCCGCCTCGTCGAGCACCCGGCCGAGGCCGGGGAGCTGGGACGCCTCGATGCGGACGGAGCGGTCCGCCATCTGCTCCCGCCAGGTCTCTTCGAGCCGGTTCACCCAGGCCGGATCGTAGACGTAGGGGTCGGCGGTGGTGCCCGGGAAGGTCTCCCCGCCGCCGGCCTCGAGCTTCGCCAGAGCCTGCCGGGCCTCGGCCAGCATCTTCTCGAGCCGGGCCCTGGCCTCCGCGGGCATGCCTGTGCCGGTCAGGTTCTGCTCGAAGGTCTCGATCTGCCGGCGCAGTTGCTCGACCAGGGCGGCACGTTCGGCCGAGGCGGAACCGCCCGCCGGATCCCCGGGAGCCGCGGTCTTGACGACCTCGAGCCGAATGTCGACGCCCGGGTCCTCCGCCGCGCTTTCGCCCGCGCCGCGCCGGACGGCCAGGTGGACGAAGAGCTTCCCGGTCGCGGACGGCTGGAAGCTCCCCCAGATCGCGGGAGTGAAGGCGCCCGCCACCCCGGCGGAGGGGATTGCCGCCTCGTAGACGGGGAGGCGGGCCAGCACGCCCTCGGCTCCCGTGGACCCGAGGACGTACCCGATCACGGAATGGCCCGGCGCGAGCGGGTCCGGCACCGGGGTCCCGAAGGCGAGACCGCCGAGAGGCCAGAGCAGCAGGTGGGCGGGATCGATGGCGGACGAGCCCCGGTCCATCGGCGGCGTGAGGAAGAGTCGCCGGTACGCCTTCTCCACGAGTTCGGGACTCGAGGCGAGGCGGAACTCCGGGTAGAGGAAGAGCTGGTTCGAGGCGTCGAGACTCTCGATGCAGTCGAAGAGGATGTTGTCGTTCGAGACGGTCGCGTGGATCGGAGCGCCGAGGAGCTGGCCGAGGGCCTCGATCCCCGCGTTGTCGAGAAGCGCGAGCTTCCCGAGGACGAGCGTGTCGTGGTAGGGCGCGAAGGTCTCGGGATCCAGCCCCGGATGTTCGGCGGTGACTCCCATCAGGGCGTCCACTTCCGCGATCACCGTCTCGTCGAACATCTCCCGCATGAACTCGACGGGGTTCACGATGCGCTCGAAGGTGGCCTGGATCAAGTGCTCCCACAGGTACGTGAGGGTCTGCTCCATCAGATCCCGGACCGGGTCCATGATCCAGTCGATGGGGGCGCCGAGGTAGTGCGCGACCTCCTCCGCGCCGTTCGGCACCGCGAGCAGGAGCTGGGGCGACCATTCGCCGACCCACTCGCTCACCGCCCCCACGGCGTCGAGCACCTTCCCCTCGGTGATGAACCGGATGACCCGCGTGCTGGTCTCCGCCCACTCCATGAGCGCCCGGGAGGAGTTGTCGGCCTGCTCGGCGCAGAAGGCTCGCACGATATCGAGCCCGGTGGCCGCGCCGATCAGGTCGCCCGCCCAATCCCCGACGTCGCCGAAGACGCCGCCGCCGGACATGGAGTCGACGACGTCGTCGATCGATTCGACGGCGTTCGCGAAGGCGTGGTGGTAGTCGATGAGCGCCCTCATGTAGGAGACGCCGGAGAGCGAAGGCCAGACGCGTTCGTTGAGCATCAGGGCGTCGCGGATGAAGGCCCCGTCGGCGTCGAGCCGGCGCCGCGTCTCGTCCGCCGCGCCGGGGATCTTCGTGTTGATGTACGATTCGTAGGCGACGTGCCGGAGCACGATGCCCATGTCCCCCCAGTCCCAGGCGCCTCCGGCGTAGTGGTTCACGTGGGAGTGGCCGAAAGCGTCCCCCGCGTAGTGGACGAGCCACCCGGCGGCAAAGGCGAGGGCTTTCTTCCTCTCGATGCTCCCGGACTCCCCGTACTCCGCGGCGCACCGGAGCACCTGCCGTGCCCAGTCGACGGCGCGCCAGGGCTGTCCGGGCACGTAGGGATGGATGACGCTCTGGCCGACGTACATGTCGGGGTAGGCGTCGGCGGAACAGGAGCCGGCATGGAACTCCAGGGGCCGCTCGCGGATGGCCTCCACGAGTTCCGGCCGGAGCGCGATCTTCCCGAGGAGCCGGTGGGTGACCTTCCCGTCCGGGGAGAGTGTCACCTCCCGGATTTCGATCGAACCGTCGTCGATGACGTCATCGCGGATGAGTTCCGCCGTGCTGATGTGGGTGTTGGCGGACCACCCGTCCGCGTCGTGGGGGATGGACAGCACGGCGAGGGAGCAGGCGAGAAGGAACCGGCGCATGAGAGGCCCTCCTTGTCCCGGCGGCGCGCCCGGAGGCGACCGGGCCGATTCTATCGATCCGCAGCCTGCCGGCGGAAGCACTCCTGCGCGCGGAGGCCTCTCGGCGACGGGAAGCTAGTCTCGGCTGATCGCCTGGAGGGTGAGCGGGAGGTCGGTGCGGATGTCGCCGCGCAGGACGGTTACCGCGACCGTCTGCCCGACCTCCATGCCGTCGAGAAGGTCGAGCAGGTCCCCGGCTTCCTTCACCGGCTTCCCGTCGAGCGCCACGATCACGTCGCCGAGGAGCATGCGTCCGGTGCGCGGGTCGCGCCGGGTGGGCCGGAGACCGGCCCTCTCCGCGGCGCCGCCGGGGATCGCGTCGAGGATGCCGACGCCATCGAGCCCGAGGTCCGCGAGGTAGGCCGGCGGCAGCAGCCGGACCCCGAGACCCGGGCGCTGCACCTTCTCCCCGCGGATAAGGCGGGGGACGATCCGGTTGATCGCGTCCACCGGGACGGCGAAGCCGATGCCCGCCGAAGCGCCGGAGGGGCTCACGATCGCCGTGTTCATTCCGATGAGCCGGCCCGCGCTGTCGAGGAGCGGCCCGCCGGAGTTGCCGGGGTTCACCGCCGCGTCGGTCTGGATCACGTCGGCGATGCGCCGGCCGGTGTCGGCGCGGATCTCCCGGCCGAGGCCCGAGATCACGCCGGTCGTCAGCGTCTGATCGAGGCCGAAGGGATTGCCGATGGCGAAGACGGACTGGCCGACGAGGAGATCGTGGGAGGTCCCGATGTCGAGGGGGAGGAGTTTCGCCGGCGGTGCGCCGTCGACCTTCAGGACGCCGATGTCGTTGTCGGGGTCGCCGCCCACCGCCCGCGCGGGCCAGGTGGTATGGTCGGCAAGCGTGACGTGGAAGGCGTCGCCATCCGCGATCACGTGGTGGTTCGTGACGACGTAGCCACGGTCGTCCCAGACGAAGCCCGAGCCCTCTCCCTGTCCGATCTCGGCCACGTCGAGGGACCAGCGGTCGCGCAGGAGGGCGACGTTGCGGATGTGGACGACGGAGGGGGAGGCCCGCCGGTAGATCTCGATCGTGGACTTCTCCACCTCGGCCAGGCTGCCGCGGGCCGTCACCGGGCGCGCCGTCGCGCCGGTGTCATGGAGGGGCCCCTGCCAGAAGCGGGTGTAGACGAGGTAGCCCACCGCCGCAAGCGTCACGAGCATCATGGCGAGGGGGAGCAGCAGCGGCCAGCTGGTGGATCGGGGGTGTGAGTACATGCCGGAACGAGCTTACCCCCCGCCCGCCTGCGGTGGGACGTTTCGATGCCCTCCGTCATACCCTTGAGCACGGTGGGTGGTGCGTCGCTGCTACTCGATGTGGAACTCCTGCACCTCGCGCAGCGACTCCACGTAGGACTTGAGGCCGAACAGCTTCATGAGCCGGCCGCGGATGGAGAGGAAGAGGCTGAAGACGCAGGGGATCAGGAACAGGGTGAAGACGGTGGAGAGGAGGAGTCCTCCGGTCACCACGGCGCCGAGTCCCCGATACAACTCCGTGCCCGAGCCGCTCGACACGACGAGCGGGATCATGGCGAAGACCGATGTCAGCGTGGACATGAAGATCGGCCGGACGCGGGTGCGCACCGATTCGATGAGCCCCTCCCGCTCGCTCATCCCGCCGCGGATGTTGTTGAGTGCCTGGTGCACGATGAGGATCGCCCCGTTCACCACCGTTCCCACGAGGATCACGAAGCCGAGCATGGTGATGACGTCGAGCTTCACCGTGAGGTCGAAGGCCCGGGCGATCGCCACGCCGTAGAGCCCCCCCGTGAGGCCGAGCGGGACGGAGAGGATGACCACGAGGGGGATCGTGAAGGACTCGAACAGGGAGGCCATCAGCAGGAAGACGATGATGACCGCGAGTACGAAGGAGCCCTTGACGGCGTCCCAGGTCTGGTCGAGGTCCCGGGCCTTCCCGACCAGGGTGACCGTGTAATCGAGGCCGGGCAGCGACGCGCGCACGGGGTCCACGACCTTCTCCTCGAGGACCTTCCGGGCCTGCTCGAGGGGGACGAGGGGGTCGACACGGATCACCACTTTCGCCGACCGCTCGAGTTCGTCGTGTTCGATCTTCGCCGGCCCGGAGGCGATGTCGAGTCCGGCCACGTCGCCGAGGAGGATCAGCCGGCCGGTGGGGGTGACCACCGGCGCGCGCAGCACCTCCTGGGTGTGCGCGCGGAGCCGCTCCGGCCCCATGAGCGAGATGTCGATCTCCTTGCCCTTGTCCCGGAAGGTCCCCGCCAGCGTTCCGTCCACCATGGTGCCCACGAGGTACCCCACGTCGGACACCGCGAGCCCCACGGCGGCGGCCTTCTCGCGGTCGGTCCGGATCTGCATCTCCGGTTTCCCCACCTCGAAGGAGGGGAGGATCGACGTGAAGCCGGCCTCCTCGCGGATCCCGTTCGCCATGCCCATGATGCGGCCGGCGAGCGCCTGGATCGTGTCGAGATCCGGCCCCCGGACCGTGATCTCGAGGTCCCCGGCGAGGAAGCCGCCGCGGGAGGCGAAGAGCGGGACCTGGAACGTGAGCGGGATCACGACGCCGGGGATCGGCGGCATCATCAGCATCATCTGGAACTCGGTGACGAGCTTCCGCATCGTCTCCTTGTCCGAGTACTCCGGTTTGATGATGATCCCGAAGATCGGGTTGTCGGGCAGCGCCACCGCGAACATGTGCTTCACTTCGGGTCGGGCGAGGACGCGATGTTCGACCTGGTCGAGGATCGCCTCCATCTGGTCGACGTTGAAGCCCGGGGGAGTCTCGAGGAGGCCGAAGACCATCTCCCGGTTGCCCTGGGGCAGGTAGTCGAGGGGCGGGACCGCCTCCGCGGCCAGGACGAGCGAGACCCCCACGATGACCACCGTGGCGACGGTCTTCCGGAGGAACGAGGCGGTGAGGAAGGCCACGGCCGCGGTGATGCCGTTCACGAGGACCATGCCGCCGCGGGCCACGAATTCGAAGGGCCGGCGCCTCTTAACCTTGAGGAACCGCGAGGAGAACATCGGGATCACGGTGATCGACACGAGGAGGGAGAAGCCGATCGACACCGACAGTGTGATCGCGATGTCCCGGAACAACTGGCCCGACTCCTGCTGCACGAACAGGATCGGGATGAAGACCGCGAGCGTCGTCAGGGTCGAGGAGAGGACCGCTCCCCAGACCTCCTTCGTCCCGTCGTAGGCGGCGCGCAGCCGGCTCTTCCCCATCTGGGCGTGCCGGAAGACGTTCTCCAGCACGACGATGGCGTTGTCCACCACCATGCCCGTGGCGAAGGCGAGTCCGGCGAGGGAGATGATGTTCAGGCTCCGTCCGAACAACTGGAGGAAGATGAACGTCACGGTGACCGAGATGGGGATCGAGACGGCGACGATCAGGGTCGGCACCACGGAACGCAGGAACAGGAGCAGGACGATCGCGGCGAGCGCGGCGCCGTAGACGAGGTTCCCGAGCAGGAGCGAGATGGCGTCGTGGATGTAGCCGGTCTCGTCGTAGACGAGGTCGAGGGTGATGCCTTTCGCCGAGTACTGGGCGTTGAGCGTGGCGATGACCTCTCGCACGCGCTCCATCACCTCCACCGAGTTCGCCCCCGTCTTCCGGAGGATGCCGAAGACCAGGGAGATCTCGCCCTTGTTGTGGACCGAGATGATCTTGTCCTTGTGGCCGAACGTGACCTTCCCCACGTCCCGCACGTAGACCGGTGTCCCACCGCTCCAGCCGACGACCGTCTCCTCCACGTCCGCGAGGCGCGTGAACTGGCCGATCGTGCGGACCACGTAGCGCGCCTTGCCCTCGTTGAGCCCGCCGGCCTTCACGTTTCGGTTCTCGCGCCGGAGCGCGTCGCGCACGGTGGTGATCGGGATCCCGCGCGCGGCGAGGGCGTCGGTGTCGAGGACGACGTGGACCTCGCGTTCCTCGCCGCCGTAGAACCAGACGGTCCCCACGCCTTCCACCCGCTCGAAGAGCGGCTTCATCACGTCCTCGCCGACGACCCGGGCCTCGTTCACCGGGATCGCGCACTTCACGGCGATCCAGCCGATGGGGGTCTCCTCGTCGGAGTTCGTCGCCTGGATGATCGGCTCGTCGGCGTCCTCCGGAAGGTCGCCCACGAGGCCGATCTTCTCCGATACGTCGAGCCGGGCGATGTCCTTGTTGGTGCCCCAGTCATAGGTGAGGTTGATCGTGCTCTGGCCGTCTTCCGAGGTGGAGGAGATCTCCGCGAGCCCCTCGGCGGAGTTCAGCTTTTCCTCCAGCTTGTCGGTGATCTCCTCTTCCACCTCGCGCGGCGCGGCGCCCTCCCAGTGCGTGGTGACCGTGATCTGCGGCCGGTCCACGGTGGGGGCCATCTGGAGCGGGATCCGGAGGATGGCGATGACGCCGAAGAGCGCGGCGAGCAGGACGCCGACGATGACCGTGACCGGGAACCGGACGGACGACTCGATGAGCTTCATCGGCCGCCCCCGCCTCCCTCGGACCCGGCCGGAGGCCCGCCGGAGCCGCCGCCCGGAGGCCCACCCGCTCCCGGAGGTCCTCCAGCGCCGATGGGGATCACCTTCTGGCCCGGCATCAGCTTCTCGTTGCCCGTGGCGATGACCGGCAGGCCCGGCGCGACGCCCTCGCCGGCGATCACCACGCGGCTCCCGAAGGCCGAGCCGACCCGGACGGGGATGGGCCGGGCGGAGGGCGGGCCACCTTCAGGGTTCGGTACGATCGTGTAGACGACGGTTCCCATCGCGGACTGGACCACGGCGTCCTTGGGGACCGTCAGGGCCTCCCGCGGCTCGCCGGCGGAGATCGAGACGCGGGCGAACATGCCCGCCCGGAGCGCCTCGTCCTCATTCGCCACCTCGATGAGGACGGGGATGGAGCGGGTCGCGAGGTCGGCCTCGGGGACGATGAACCGCACCTTCCCGGGGAAGGCCCGGTCCGGCCAGGCGTCCGCGCGGACCTCCGCGGCGCCGCCGATCCGGATCCCGGCGATCTCCCGCTCGTTCACGCCGACGCGCACGAGGACGGGCTTCAGGCTCACGATCTCGATCACCGGGCCCCCGGTCACCAGCCAGCCGCCGACTTCAATGAGCCGCCGGACCACGCGGCCGCTCGCCGGCGAGACGATCCGGCACTTCGCAAGCAGGTCGTTTACGCGCGCGAGGCGCGCCTCGGCCCGCTTCACCTCCGCCTGGCGGGCCTGGGAGGCCGGGTCGGCGCCCTTCTCGGCGAGCGCGAAGTCCTGCTCCGCGCGATCGAACTGGAAGCTCGCCGCCCGCGCGTCGGCCTCGGCGCGGTCCAGTTCCGCCTTGTTCACGACCTGCGTCTTGAACAGTTCCTGCGCGCGCTCGAAGTCCCGCTCCGCGCGGTCCCGGAGGGCGCGCTTCTCCTCCATGCCGGCCCGCGCCGTCTCCACCGCCGTCTTGGCCTCGGCACGCGCCCGGTAGAGGAGGGCCTCCGCCTCCGCGAGGTCGATCTCCAGGGTGGTGCGTTTCAGTTCGCAGACGACGGTTTCGCCGGCCGTCACCTCATCGCCTTCGCGGAGGGGATAGCTCTGGACGAACCCGGCGGTCTCCGCGCACAGCACGGTGCGCAGCCAGGGCTCCACGGAAGCGACGCCGGTCACCACGTCGGTGACGGTTTCCTGTCGCACTTCATCGAGCTTCACGGCGGCCGGCGGCATCCCCTGCGCGAGGAGGACCGAGGGGGCGAGGACGAGGAGGAAGGCGAGGGCGGTGTTTCTCACGGTGGATCTCCAGCAGCGGCAGGAACTCCCAATCGTACCCCGGCCCCGGCCGGGGACAACCGTTTACCCGGCTTCCGCCGGCGCCGGCGTCTGCGGAAGGAGGGTGGCTGGCACCGCGTGCTACCGGAAGCGGTCGCTCAACCACTCGAGAGGGGCGTGGTCGTCGGTGAGGGTCCGCTCGCGAGGGGCCGGCGCGATCCGGCGGGCGCGGTCCGGCATCGACGCGGCGAGAGCGAGGAGATCCGGCCACTCCGGGATCCCGGGGCGATCGCCGAAGCGGGCGCGGAGCAAGGTCTCCTCCAGCCGGGAGAAGTCCGGGGCCCCGTGGGCCGCAGCGGCGATCAAACGGTAGTTGCCGCCCTCTCCGCTGCCCACGCGAAGGCACGAGCCGAACACCGTCGCCAGCGTGTTGGCGATGGCGAGCAGGTTGGGGCTCGTCGCGTCCCGCGCGTTCACGTTCATCGCGAGGAGGCCGCCGGGCTCCAGGCGGTCCCGGCACTCTCCGAAGAACTCGAGGGTCGCCAGGTGGAAGGGGACCGAGAGTTCGTTCGCGAACGCGTCGACCACGATGGCGTGGAACCGGTCCCCGGCCGGCAGCGCCCGAAGCAGGTGCCGCCCGTCCACGGCGTGGACCTCGAGCCAGTCCGTGCCGGGCCCGGGCAGGCCGAAATGGCGGCGCCCGAGGTCGAGGATCGCGGGGTCGATCTCCGCGCCGGTGACCCGCAGCCGGTAGAGGTCGCCCCAGAAGTGGCGCCACTGGCCCACATCGATCCCGCAGGCAATCCCGATCATCAGCATCCGCATTTCCGATCCCGGCGGGCGGTCGAGGAGCATCGGGAGCACGGCGTACTCGTCGTGATGGGGGAGGCCGGTCAGGACGCGACCCCGCAGGCG
>JALOQY010000080.1 GCA_025459285.1 Planctomycetota bacterium
GTCCACCACGAGGAGGTCCGGGAGCGGCATCTCCCCCGCCCGGGCGAACCGCCGCGCGAGCACTTCCCGCATCGCCGCGAAGTCATCCGGCCCGGAGACCGTTCGCACCCGGTAGCGCCGGTAGCCCTTCCGGTCCGGCCGCCCGTCCTCGAAGGCCACGAGCGACGCCACGGTGGCCGTACCCCCGATCGTCGAGACATCGAAGCACTCGATGCGGACGGGCGGGCGCGGCAGATCGAGCCGCTCGGCGAGTGCGTCGAGGCCGACGTACTCCCGCTCGCGGATCTCCCCGTCCGGCGCTTCCTCCGCCGCCGCGGCGGCGTTTTCCGCGGCGAGAGCCAGGAGCGCGCGGCCCGTGCCACGCTCCGGCACGCGGATCCGGACGGCGCCGCCCCGCTCCTCCCGGAGCCACTCCTCGAGGAGCGTCCGGCTCTCGGGCTCCTCGGCGCAGAGGATCTCCGGCGGGATGGCCTTGCCCTCCCCGTAGAACTGCCCCAGGAACGCCGCCATCGCCTCCGGCCCGCCGGCGTCGCTGCGGACCGGGTAGCGGCGCGAGGACAGGAGCTTCCCTTCCCGGAAGAAGAGGACCACGAAGAGCAGGTCCTCTCCCCGCCGCGACAGGTGGATCACGTCGCGCGCCACGAGGTCCGGGAGCATGACCGACTGCTTCTCCCCGGTGCGGCGCAGCGCCGCGATCTGGTCCCGCACCTCCGCGGCCTTCTCGAACCGGAGGTCCACGGCGAACCTCTCCATCTTCCCGATGAGCGCGTCGAGGACCTCGTCGGCCCGGCCCCGGAGCGCGTCGAGCGCGACCCGGACCCGACCGGCGTACACCTCGCGGGAGATCTTCCCGACACAGGGCGCGCTGCACCGGCCCATCTCGTGGTAGAGGCAGGGCCGCGCGCGGTTCTCGAGCACGTGGTCGGAGCAGACGCGAAGCCCGCACGCCGCCTGCACCACCCGCACCGCCTCGCGCACCGACCGTCCGTCGGCGTAAGGGCCGAACCACCGCGCGCCGTCCCGGGCGAACTTCCGCAGGAACGTGATCCGGGGGAACTCGTGGTGGGTATCCACCCGGATGCAGAGGTAGTTCCGGTCGTCACGCAACCGCACGTTGCCCGGCGGCCGGTGCTTCTTGATGAGCGAGTTCTCGAGGAGCAGCGCCTCGCGCTCGCTCGCCGTCCGAACCACCGCGAGGTCGGCCACGGAGGGGAGGATCAGGCGGATCCGCGCGCGGTCGGCCGGCCCCTCGCCCGCGAAGTAGGAGCGCACGCGGGACTTGAGGTCGACGGCCTTCCCGACGTAGAGGACACGCCCCTTCGCGTCGAGGAACTGGTAGACCCCGGGCGCCGCGGGCAGGGCGGCGAGCTTCTCCGCGACGGCCGGGGGACCACTCACCCCCGCGCCTCCAGTTCGAACTTCTCCAGGCGGAACAGCTCGTCTCGCAGACGCGCCGCGGCCTCGAAGTCGAGCTTCTTCGCCGCCGCGAACATCTCCTCGCGGAGGCTCGCGATCCGCGCCGGCACGTCATCGAGGTCGGCGGGCGGCCGCTCCTCCTCCCCCACCAAGACATCCACGTAGTCCGCTTCGTAGATCGACGAGAGGTGCTCGTCGATGCGCTTCTTCACCGACTCCGGCGTGATCCCGTGCTCCCGGTTGTAGGCAACCTGCTTCTCGCGCCGGCGCGCCATCTCCGCGGCCGCCCGGCGCATGGAGTCGGTCTCCCGGTCGGCATACATGAGGACCCGGCCATCCACGTTCCGGGCCGCGCGTCCGCAGGTCTGGATGAGGGACCGCTCCGCGCGGAGGAAGCCCTCCTTGTCGGCGTCGAGGATCGCGACGAGGGAGACTTCCGGCAGGTCGAGTCCCTCGCGCAGGAGGTTGATCCCCACGAGCACGTCGAAGTTGCCGAGCCGGAGGTCCCGGATGATCTCGTGCCGCTCCAGCGTGTCGATGTCGGAGTGGAGGTAACGCGCCCGCACCCCCACTTCCGAGAGGTGGTCCGTCAGGTCCTCGGCCATCCGCTTGGTGAGCGTCGTCACGAGGACGCGGGCGCCGCGCCCCACCTCCCGACGGATCTCGCCGAGGACGTCGTCCACCTGGTGCGCCGCGGGTCGGACCTCGATCGGCGGGTCGGTGAGGCCGGTGGGCCGGATGATCTGCTCGGCGATCCGTTCGCCGGCCCGGCGCACCTCGTAGTCCGCGGGGGTCGCCGAGACGTAGACCGTCTGGCGCACCCGTCCCTCGAACTCGTCGAACCGCAGCGGCCGGTTGTCGAGCGCCGAGGGGAGGCGGAAGCCGTACTCGACCAGCGTCTCCTTGCGGGACCGGTCTCCCCGGTACATCCCGCCGATCTGCGGCACGGTGACGTGGCTCTCGTCGATGAAGAGCAGCATGTCGCGCGGGAAGTAGTCGATGAGCGTCGCCGGCGGCTCGCCGGCCTGCCGCCCGTCGAGCCACCGCGAGTAGTTCTCGATGCCGCTGCAGAAGCCCACGGTGCGCATGAGTTCGAGGTCGTACTTCGTCCGCTGCCCGAGGCGGTGGGCCTCGATGACCTTGTCCTTCGCGCGGAGTTCCGCGAGCCTCGTCTCGAGTTCCCCTTCGATGCCGACCACCGCCGCGGCGAGCCGGTCCTCGGGGGTCGCGTAGTGCGTGGCGGGGTAGATCCGCATCGAGTCGACCGAGCGCAGTACCTCCCCGGTCAGCGGGTCGACCTCCTCGATGCGGTCCACCTCGTCCCCGAACAGCTCCACCCGGACGCTGCGGTCGTCCTCGTACATCGGCTGGATGTCCAGGACGTCTCCGCGGACGCGGAAGGTGCCGCGCGTGAGATTGAAGTCCCGTCGCTTGAACTGGATCGTGGCGAGCTGCCGGGCGAGTTCGTCGCGGTCGATCTTCTGGCCCCGGGTGAGGTCCACGCGCATGTCGAGGTAGGCGTCCGGGGAGCCGAGGCCGTAGATGCAGGAGACCGAGGCCACCGCGATGACGTCCCGGCGCGACAGGACCGAGCGGGTGGCGGAGTGACGCATGCGGTCGATCCGCTCGTTGATGGAGGCGTCCTTCTCGATGTAGACATCGGTGGTCGGGAGATAGGCCTCGGGCTGGTAGTAGTCGTAGTAGCTGACGAAGTACTCGACGGCGTTCTCCGGGAAGAGGTCGCGGAACTCCGAGTAGAGCTGCGCGGCGAGCGTCTTGTTCGGGGCGATGACCAGCGCCGGGCGGGCGAGTTCCGCGATGAGGCAGGCCATCGTGAAGGTCTTTCCGCTCCCGGTCACGCCGAGCAGCACCTGGGCCGGCGCCCCGGCCCGCGCCCCCTCGGCGAGGAGACGGATGGCCTCCGGCTGATCCCCCTTCGGCACATGGTCGCTGACGAGTTTGAACATCGGGAACGTTGGTAACTTGTAAACTTTTCTGGCCGACAGCCTCCGCGGACGGCCCACCGCAGCCTCGACCCGCGGAGGCCAGCGTCTGGTAACACGAAAGTTTACAAGTTTACAACGTCCCCAACCATGCTGCTGCTCTTCGACGATCTCTTTCTCGCGCACGACGCGGGAGACGGACACCCGGAGTGTCCGGAACGACTGACCGCGATCCGGGAGCACCTCGCGCGAACCGGGCTGCTCGACCGCCTCGCGATCATGGCGCCCCGTGCCGCCTCCGGGGAAGACGCGTGTCTCGTCCACTCCGCTTCCCACCTCGGCCGGATCCGCACCGCGGCGGCGCATTCGAGATGGCTCGACGGGGACACCCATGCCGGGCCCCGATCCTTCGACGCCGCTTCGCTGGCCGCGGGGGCGGCGCTCACGGCCTGCGACGAGGCCGTCGCCGGGCGCCACTCGAAGTCCTTCTGCCTCGTGAGGCCTCCGGGCCACCATGCCCTCCCGGCGCAGGCGATGGGCTTCTGCCTCCTCAACAACGCCGCGATCGGTGCACGCCACCTCGTGCGCCGCCACGGGCTTTCGCGCGTCGCCATCGTGGACTTCGACGTCCACCACGGCAACGGCACGGAGGAGATCTTCCGGGAGGACCCCGCGGTCTTCTACCTGTCGCTGCACCGCTGGCCGTTCTACCCCGGCACCGGCGGTCCGGGACCGCCGCCGCGTCCCGCCGTGGCCAACCGCAACTTCCCCCTGTCGGCCGACACCCCGCCGGAACGGTTCCTCGCGAAGCTCGCGGAGGGCCTCGCGGAGATCGAGGACTTCCTCCCGGAGGCCATCGTAGTCTCCGCGGGCTTCGACGCGCACGAGGACGACCCCATCGGCGGGCTGAACCTGCGAACGACGGACTTCGGCCGGATCGGGGAGGCGATCGCCGCCGTGTCGAGCCGGGTGGCGTGCGGTCGCGTGATCTCCGCGCTGGAGGGCGGCTACGGCCTCGCGGACCTCGGCCCCTGCGTCGAGGCGTACCTCACCGGGCTGGAGCCATCTCTTCGCTGATCCGGAGGAGCATGGCGGCCGCCGCGTCGTCGTGCGGGTCCGTCCGGAGCGCCTGCCCGAAGCACCTTGCGGCGGCCACCCTCTCCCCGGCACCGTACCGGAGCCAGCCGACGAGGAACGGCGAGGCTCCCCCGCGCTCGGCGCTCTCGGCCGCCAAGGCCGGCACGGAACCGGCCTCCCCCCAGCGCGATGCGAGCCGGAGCCCCTCCCGCACGTGCGCCTCGGCCCGGCGCCACTCCCCGAGCGCCATGCAGGCGTCGGCGAGGGCGAAGCGCGCGAGAGGGCTGTCCGGCCGGCGGAGGACCCCCTCGGTGAAGGCGTACTCCGCGTCCCGGTACCGGCCCCGCCGGAGCGCCTCCTCGCCGAGGAGGAGCGGGAAACCGGTGCGGGCCGCCCGTTCCGCGAAGCCCTCGGACAGCTCCTGCGCCGCGCGCTCCGGCGCGACGACCGCTTCCGGAGGGTCGGGGTCCCCCGTCACCGGCGGGGGCGCGGCGGCCCGGCCCGAGGTCACCGGGGGGAGGCCGTCCGTCACGGGCTCGAGCCCCGCCGTCCGACCCGAGGTCACCGGGGCGAGGCCCGCGACACGACCGGTCGTCACCGGAGCGAGACCGTCCGTCACGGGTTCGAGCCCCGCCGCCCGGCCCGCCGAGACGGGGGCCAGCGACGCCGCCCGGTCCCGCGTGACCGGAGCGAGTCGCGCCGCACGACCCCGCGTGACCGGCAGAAGCCGCGCCGCCCGGTCGCTCGTCACCGGCGCCAGCTGAGCGGCCCGCTCCCGGACCGCCGGCGGCAGGGAGGCGGCCCGGTCCCCCGCCACCGGGACGAGACCGGCCGCCCGCCCCCCGGTGACCGGCGCCAGTCCCGCCGCCCGGCCGCGCGTCACCGGAGGCAAGGCCGCCGCCCGCTCCCTCGTCACCGGAGCCAGGCCCGCACGCTCCGGCGCCTCCCCGGCCAGCCCGGCACCCCGCAAAATGAGAACGACGAGCAGGATCCGGAGCGTCCGGAAACCGCCGATTCGCGTCATTTTCGCTTGTCCGGCCCTGCACGCCATCCCTAGCATGATACGCTTGATCGACAAGTCGCCGCATTCCTCGAAATGAGGTTTCCCCATGGCCGAGAACATCATTGTGTGTCCGGGCTGCGGCAAGAAGTTCCGCGTGAAGGACGCCGCCGGCTCCGGCTCGTTCCAGTGCACGGGTTGCCAGGCCACGGTCACCTACGGCGCCGCGGCCGCCAAGCCCGCCGCCCCGGCGAAGCCGGCGATGGCCCGGCCCGCCGCGGCGAAGGTCGCGCGGGCTCCGGCGGCAGGCGGGGCGCGCGGCGCCCCCCGGCGCGCGGAAGGCGCGGCCCGGCCCGCGGCGCGCGCGCGACCGGCCGGACGGGCCCGGCGCGGCCGCGGCGGCGACGGGGAGGAGGCGCCCCCGAAGAAGTCGAACGCCCTCCTCTTCGCGGTGATCGGCGGCGTCGCGGTCGTCGCGATCGTCGTCGTGGTCCTCGTGGTCATGATGGGGAAGAAGAAACCCCCCGTCATTCCGGTGGCCGGCCAGCCCTCCGACCTGACGGGCGCACCTGAAGTCCCCGCGGTTCCCGACAGCGGCGCCCAGCCCGTCGTCATCCCGCCGCCGGACTCCTCCTCGGAGCGCCCGCCGGTGGCCCCGCCCCCCGACGACCGCACGCCCGGCGAGACTCCCGCGAAGCCCGTGGAGGGCACGGGGAGCCGGCGCGTCGAGGAACCCGCCGACGGCAACCTCTATGACGCCGACGCCGGCACGCTGCGCGCTCTGCCGTTCGCGAAGGTCTGCGTGGACCTGGAACACCTGAAGGACACCCCGGAGGAGATGCGGGCGGAAATCGACCGACTCTGCGCGGACCTCGTGAATTACGACGCCGGCGCGGACCAGACACGGGCCGGCGATCGCCTCGCCGAGATCGGCAAGCCGGCGCTCCCGAAGATGATCTCGGCATTCCTCAAGGTCGGCGACCTGAGCCAGGAAGTCCCCGGACGCGTCAACGCCTGCGTCGTCGACGGCGCGATCCGCCGGATGGTCGGGGACATCTCGGGGCTGACACAGCTGGTCCAGATGGCCAGCCCGGACAAGAACCTCATCGAGAAGACCATCCGCGGCTGGTACGTGTGGTGGTACCGCACCGGCTACAAGATCGAGAAGTTCGACACCGGGGACGACGAGGAAGAGGAATAGGGCGATCGACGAAGATCGCATCCATGGGGGCGCCCGCGGGCGCCCCCGGCGATTCCCGGGCGTCGCCCGCCCGGAACCTCGGAGCGTCCCGCCGGCTACTCCCCCTCGAGGTTCTCCACCTTCACGTTCCGCGTGCCGAGCCACGAGAGCGCCGCCTCGATCGCCTCCGGCGGCCCCTCGAGGAGGATGGCCAGGATCGCGAGGTCGTCGGAGATGCTGGCCCCGCGGATGTTGGTCACGACGTTGAAGTCGCGCCCGAGCTGCCACACGATGGGCTCTTTCACGAGGGTCTGCGGAAACGTCAGGAGCACTTTCTTCTTCGCCACCGGAGCCCTCCTTTTGCCCCTATCTTAGCGGGGATCCCCTGCCTTCCGCAACCCGGCAGCGAGGAGAAGAAGAATTCCCCCCCCGCCGAACACGACGGGGAACCACCACCAGGGCGGGAAACGATAGACATAGAACGACGCCGCGGAAAGCCCCGACCCGACGTGTCCCGGGAACCCCCGGTACATGATCGAGAGGCGCAGCCAGTCGATCCCCAGGGCCCGTCCCACCGCTCCGGACGCGGGGTTCGCCAGGTGGAGAGCCGAGAGGACCGTCTTGCTGCTCGCCCCCGGTCCGCCCCACTCGAGAAATGGATCGCCGAGGTGGAAGGAGGCGAGGCACAGGGCGCCGAGGAGCGCCGCCGCCGCGACGCCCGCCGCGGGCCGCCCGGCAAGGCGTGCCACCCCCGCCGAGCACCCGGCGAGCAGGAGCGTGAAGGACGAGAGCATCCCCCCGGCCAGGACCGCGGCGCGAAACCCCTCGCCACGCAGCGCGAAGACGGGGAGGAAGGCGGCCAGAGCCCCGGCGGAGCAGAGCAGGGAGGGCCGGAGCGGCCGCCCGGCGGAGCCCGCGAGGGGCGACAGGACGAGCGCCGCGGCGAATGCGAGAAAGCAGAGGAACGCCTCCCCCCCGCCGCCGGCGGGAGCGGGCACGGCGGCTCCCGCCACGAGAAGGACCGCGGCCGGCCCGGTCAGATACAGCAGGAGAACGCCCCGAGCGCGAAGGAGGTCGCGAGCACGGGGTGGCCTTCCATCCAGCGGTCCTTGGGGTTCGCCCACGAGCCGTCCTTTCGCTGCATCGCGCGGAGCCGGTCGCGCATCTCCGCCTTCCAGTCGTGCTCGATCCCGTCGGCGTCCTTCACCTTCGCCTCGCCGAGGAGCGTCAGCGCGCGCGCCATCGTGAGGTAGTAGTAGTAGAGGCCCTGCTGCCCGGCGTCCGGCGTCTTCGCCGTGTCGAAGCCGGGGTTCTCCGAAAGCGTGTAGTGGTTGCCGATCCACTTCACGGCGTCGCGTACCCGCGGGTCGTTCTTCGGCAGACCCGCGAGCAGGTAGCACTTGAGGAGGGCGTAGGTCATGGAGCCGTAAGAGCGGAAGGCCCACTTGCCGTCCCCCACCTCCACCATGTCGGCCTTCGATTCCGTTGGGCTGTAGAAGCCCCCGCCGTCGTCGAGGCTGACGACGATCCGGCCGTCCTCGAGCTTGTAGTCGACGTTGTTCGACTCCGAGCGGTTCTGGACCCGCTGGAGGAACTGGAGGGCCTTCGAGAACACCGGCGCGTCGGCCGGCACGCCCGCGGCCCGGAGGGATTCGAGGGCGTACTGCGTGTTCGAAAGATCCGCCCATCCCGGCGTCTTGTCGGAGTAACCGATGCCGCCCTCGGCGGTCTGGAGGGTCATGATGAAATCCACCGCCTTGCGGACCGCATCCGCGTACTCGGGCCGGTCGGCGGCCTTCAGGGCCATGACCGCCGCGCAGCTCGTGTAGTTCGCGAGACCCTCGGAGTAGATCCCCCCGTTCTCCTTCTGGAAGCCGAGGACGTGGGCGAGGAGGCCGTCGACGAACTCCCGGTCCCCGGGCCTCACCCCGCCGGGCCGGGAGAGGAAGGCCGAGGCGGCGATGGCCGTGATCCCCGGGTCCCCGTAGTGGCCCTCGGATCCCGCGGCGCGCAGGAAGTCGAGCCCGCGGTCGTAGGCTTCGCCGAGCCTCGCGGGGATCCCACCGGCCGCTCCGCCGCCCTCCCCGTTCTCCTTCGTTCCGCAGGCGGCGAAAAGCACCGCCGGCACGAGCAGTACGATGCCGATGCGAATCATGGGCTCCTCCTGGTGGTCCACCCCCGGAGAACGCGCGGGGCTTGCCGGCCGGCCCGGCCGTCCGCGGAGTGTACACGAGGCCGCCCGGTCCCGGCGGGACTTGTCGGGAAACCCGTCAGGAGACGAAGCAGTCCTTGCAGGTCCCGAAGATCCGCAGGCTGTGCTTCTGCATCCGGAAGCCGCGGGACTTCGCGATGCGCTCCTTCAGCTTCTCGATCTCCGCGTTGCGGAACTCGAAGACCTTGCCGCAGGAGGTGCAGATCATGTGGTCGTGGTGCTCGTGCCCCAGCACGTGCTCGTAGTAGAGCTGACCACGCCCGAAGTCGCGGGATTCGATGAACCCGCTCTCGGCGAGGAGGGAGAGGGTGCGATAGACCGTGGCCTTGGAGATGGCCTCGCCCTTCTCGCGGAGCACGTCGTGCAGATCGTCGGCGCTGAAGTGCTCGTGCGTCGCGAAGATCGCGTCGATGATCTTCTTCCGCTGGCCCGTCAGCTTGAAGGAGTGCTCCTTCAGGTACTTCGCTGCCACTTCGTATTCGCGTTCCATGGGATCCCCGGTGTGCGGCCGGGTGTTATCGAGACGCGATCTTAACTCGGAGGGCGGGCGGGGATCAAGCGGTCTCGCAGGGTCGGAAGGCTTTCCCCACTGGAAGAGACCGGATTTCGCGAGCCGCCGGGGGGCGCTCGCAGGCCCCATTCGCGGCAACCCGTCCCGGCGGGCTCGCGGCAGTGTCCGATCAGCGATAGGCCCGGAGCAGCGCGAGGAGCGAGTCGATTTCGCGGTGCACCGTCGGGTACTGGCGGACGACGAGGTGGCGTTCGTTCGCGGTGATGCTCACCCCTTCGTCCTCCCAGGTCCCGCTGCCGGTGTTCGCGGTGATGAGCTCCGAGATGAACTCCGGGTCGGCGAAGGCGTGCTCCTGACCTTCTTCCTCCTTCCCGCCGATCTCACCGAAGTTCTCCGCCCCCGAGGGCCGAAGCATGATGTCCGGCGCGGGGAAGTCGCGGATGCGGACGGTCAGGTCGGCGATGGAGTAGAGGCGCAGTTGCGGCTTGCCACGGGCGTCCTTCGGGGTGGTGATCATGATCACCCCGTGGCGATAGACGGCGGCCAGTCCCTTCAGCTCGCAGATCACCGTGAGCGCCGTCTTCACGCTCACGCGGGACAGCGCCAGCGTGACGCGGAGTTCGTCCACCGGCCGCTCGTTCTGGAGCACGGGCGAGATGACGAGGTTGACCTCCGTCAGGTCGCTGAAGAACTTCAGCACCTCGTCGAGGGTCCGGTCGCGGAAATCGAGGTCCACCACCCGTCCCTCGAGGAGCAGCATCTGCTCGCCGAGGCTCTTCGGAGCCGCTTCGGCGCGCTCGAAGGGCATGGAGGAAAGGACCACGGCGACCGTCAGCGCGAGCATCAGGCGTTTCATCGGCACCTCCGTAACGACTCCCCCTTGAACGTCCGGCGCGGTCCGATTGTTACGGCGAGACCGCTTTCACCGCCCGGTGTCCGATGTCGCGGCGGTAGTGCGCCCCCTCGAAACGGATCTTCCCCACTGCCGCGTAGGCCCGCGCCTGCGCGTCGGCGAGGTCCGCGCCGAGGGCCGTGACGCCCAGCACCCGCCCCCCGGCGGTCACGGTGCGGCCGCCGGCGGCTTCCGTGCCGGCATGGAACACGTGGACGCCGTCGAGGGCCTCCGCTTCATCGAGGCCCGAGATCGTCCGGCCCTTCTCGTACCGGCCCGGGTAGCCTCCGGACGCCATGACCACGCACAGCGCCGCGCGCGGATCCCACCGGAGCTCCACCCGGTCGAGGGTCCCGTCGATCGTCGCCTCCATCATCTCCACGAGGTCGGTCTTCAGGCGCGGCAGGAGGGCCTGCGTCTCGGGATCGCCGAGCCGGACGTTGAACTCGAGGACCTTGGGGCCTCCCTTGCCGATCATGAGCCCGGCGTAGAGGATGCCCCGGTAGTCCCGGTTCTCCACATGCAGGGCGTGGACGATCGGCACGAGGATGTCGCGGACCACCTGGTCGAGAACGCGGTCGGTCACCACGGGCGCCGGCGAATACGCCCCCATTCCGCCGGTGTTGGGTCCGCGGTCGCCGTCGAGGGCCGCCTTGTGGTCCTGGCTCGCCTCCAGCACGGCGATGGTGCCGCCGTCGATGAAGGCGATGATGGAGGCTTCCTCCCCCGCGAGGAACTCCTCCACGACGACGCGGCGGCCCGCCTCCCCGAAAGCGCGCCGCTCCATCATCTCCTCGATCACCTCGTCCGCCTCGGCGAGGCTCTTCGCCACGATCACGCCCTTCCCCGCCGCGAGGCCGTCGGCCTTGAGGACGACGGGCCAGTCGAGGACGGTGTGCAGGTAGGCCCGCGCGTCCTCGGAATCGCGGAAGTTCCGGAAGGTGGCCGTGGGCACCAGGTGCTTCTGCATGAGGCTCTTGGCGAAAGCCTTCGATCCTTCGAGTTCCGCGGCGGCCTTCGTGGGGCCGAAGATCCGCAGGTGCTCCGCCGTGAACAGGTCGACGATCCCCGCGCAGAGAGGCGCTTCCGGCCCGACCACGGTGAGATCGATCTCCTCCTCCTTCGCGAAGGAGAGCAATCCCTTCACATCCTCGGCCGGGATGGGCACCAGTTTCGCTTCCCGGGCGATCCCGGCGTTGCCCGGGGCGCAGAAGACCTGCCGGACCCGGGGGGATTCGCGGATCTTCCGCACCAGGGCGTGCTCCCGCCCGCCGCCGCCGACCACCAGGACTTTCATCGAGCCTCCCGCCCTTCGCTCCGGACGCCTGGATCATAGCCGGTCGGAAGGGGCCGGGGAGCGATTTCGGCGGCCACGTCCGCCGCCCGGCGCCGGATGGTGATCAATTCTCTTTCCGCCGGGCAGGGCGACCCTAGAATCGCGTGCGCGGTCGGCGGGTCTCCCGGGGCGTAGCTCAACTTGGAAGAGCGCCTGGTTTGGGTCCAGGAGGCTGGAGGTTCAAATCCTCTCGCCCCGACCACGCCCGCGATCCCTCACGGAGCGCCGGTAGCTCAGCCGGATAGAGCAGCGGATTTCTAATCCGCCGGTCGGGGGTTCGAATCCTCCCCGGCGCGCCAGTTCCCTCCGGCACCAGGCACATTTTCCTCGCCGGCACGCCTCGCCCCCCCAACCCGGGCCGGTGACCCATCCGGGCCCTCTCACCGGGCGTCCAGCCCCGTCCCGCAGCGGATGGCCGGTTCTCCTCCCGGAGCCGCCACGCCTGCAGAAAATGCATTCTCCGGCAGACTCTTGAGCGGGGTAACTGTCGGGACCGTGCTTCGGCGGCCCGAGAGGATCGGTCCGAACGGCGGGCGGCGCACCGGGACTGCCCAGGCCCGGGCACCGCCCCCGGCCCCCCGCGCCGGCGGGTCCGGGGTAGCCCAGACTCTCCGGCGACGGTACAATCAGCGGCCGGAAGGACCGGGATCGAAAGGAGTGCGCGATGCGGATCCGGGGAATGGTCCTGTTCGGCGCCGCCGTCCTGCTGCATTCCGCGGCCGGTTCGTGGGCCGGCAAGGTGGAACTCGTCCGCACGCTGAAGGGCGACGCCGCGAGCGACCACATGGGGACCTCCGTTTCCTGGATCGGGGATGTGGACGGGGACGGTTCGGAGGACTTCATCGGCGGGGCGCGCCTTGGCGCAAGCAGCTATGGCTCGGCCCGGGTCTACTCCGGCGAGGACGGTTCCACGATCTACACGCTGACCGGCGACGGGTCCGGGGAGGCGTTCGGCCGGGCCGTGGCCGGTGTCGGTGACGTGGACGGGGATGGTTGTCCGGACTTCGCCGTCGGGTCGCACTTCTCACCCACCGTTACTCAGATCGGCTTCGTCCGGGTTTTCTCCGGTGCGGACGGGTCAACGCTCCATACCTTCCGGGGAAGCGGGACGCCGCACCGTTTCGGACGGTCCGTCTCGGGAGCGGGCGACGTCAATGCCGACGGCTGCAGTGACATCATCGTGGGCGTGCTCAATCAAGACGAAGGGTCGGCCAACGGCCACGCGCAGGTCCTTTCGGGCAAGGATGGAGCTGTACTCCATGCACTCTATCCTGGTTCCTGCATTTCTGCCATCCGGGTCAGCGGCCTGGGCGATGTGAACGGCGACGGGTACGACGACGTGGTCGCCGGCGCGGCGTACGCAAAGAGCCAGGGCTCCGGGGTCGTGTGCGTCTACTCCGGCAAGGACGGCTCCGCCCTCCACTCCTTCTGGGGCGACGGCTCCCTGCTCGTGAACCTCGGGACCCACGTGGCGGGAGGGGGCGACGTGGACGGGGACGGCTGCCCGGACTTCGCGGCGACCGGCGGCGGCATCGTCTCCGGGGTCGACGTGGGGGCGGTGCGGGTCTACTCAGGCAGCGATGGGTCGGTCCTGCATACATTCCACGGACCGGAGCCGCGGGGTGTCGTCATGCACCAGAGCCGGGGGCCGACCGTGAGCATCTCGGGGGACGTGGACGGGGATGGCTGCGCGGATGTCGCGGTGGGCTGGATCTGTTTCCGCAGTACCACTCCCGTCAACTGTTCGGATGGGTCGGTCGCGGTCTACGGGGGCACGTGCTGGGGATGGTGGAATCCACGGTGTCGGTGCTGGCACGGCTGGG
>JALOQY010000081.1 GCA_025459285.1 Planctomycetota bacterium
CCTCGCGCTCGCAGAAGGCGCCGAGATCGCCGTCCTCGCCCCGCGAGCGATTGACGACGACGCCGAGGGGGACCCCGATCTCCCGGAGGCTCGAAACCACGAGCCCGAGGTCGTGGATCCCGAACCGGCTCGGCTCCGCCACGAGCAGGGCATAGTCCGCGCCCGCGGCGGCCGCGACCAGGGGGCAGGCCGTCCCGGGCGGGGAGTCGACGATCGTCAGGCGCGCAGGATCGGCGTGACGCCGCACGGCATGGATGAGCGGCGGCGAGAGGGCCCGCCCCACATCGAGGCGCCCCGTGACCAGCGTCACCCGGCCGGCGTCCCCCACTTCCACGACGCCGATCGGCGAGCCGACCTCGGTCAACGCCTTCGGCGCGCAGACCCGGATGCAGCCGCCGCAGCCGTGGCAGAGTGCCGGGAAGACGAGCGGCCGGTCTCCGAGGAAGACCACGGCGTTGAACTCGCAGATCTGGCTGCACAGGGCCCGTCCGGCATCAAGCGCGTCATCCAGCGAGGGAGCCGATGCGCCCGATCCGGCAAGGAGCGACGAGGAGTCGACCTGTGGAGCCGGTCCCCGACGAGGAGCGACGCCGCCGGGCGGGATGCAGCGGCCCCCGAATGGAGCGATTGATGCCGGACGGGCCCTCTGACCGCACGAGTCGCATTTCGACGGATCGAGCACCGGCACCGGGATCGTCACCGTCTCGCGGCTCCTGACCTCGGGCCGGAGGAACAGATGGCAATTCGGCTCCTCCACATCGCAATCGAGGAGCAGGACGCTCTCCGGAGCGCACCACGCGAGGTTCACCGCCACGGTGGTCTTCCCGGTCCCGCCCTTGCCGCTGGCCACCGATAGTATCACGCCCAGTGCCCCCTCACGTCCGCGGAGTTCGAGGCCGCGAGCTTCCCGGCCTTGAAGGCCGCGACGGCCTCCGCCACCGTCCCCGAGGCCCCGGTCATCACCGTGATCCCGGCGGCCTTCAGTGCGCCGAAGGCGTTCGGCCCGCAGTGGCCGGTGAGCACGACCTTGACGCCGTGCCTCGACGCGATCTCCGCGGCCTTGATTCCCGCGCCCTGCGCCGCCTCACGCCCCCCGGCGTTGCTGACGGCGGTGAGGGCCCCCGTGTCGGTGTCGACGACGGCGAAGAAACCGGCCCGGCCGAAGCGCGGGTCCACCTCGGATTCGAGGGTTTCACCCATGGACGAGACGAGCACTTTCATCGGGACCTCCCGTTCAGGCCTTCTGCTTCAGCTGTTCTTCGATGAGGGCGAGCTGCTCACGGAGCGCCGCCGCCCGCTGTTCGAGGTCCTCCTTCTCCGTCGCCGCCGGGGCGCCACCGAAGCGCATCCAGCCCGGCAGGCCGGTGGCGCGGAACTGGTTCCGCCACCCTCGTCCGCCGCCGCCGCGGCCGCCACGGCCACCGCCGAAACCCCGGCCGCCGCCGCGCCCGAAGCCGCCGCCGAAGGCCGGCGCGGTGAGCCCGGCCTCACGCGCGGCACCGCCGGCGCAGAACCCCCGTCCCCCACCCGTCCGCGGCCCCTGGCCCTGCGGACCCGTTCGATCGAAACCCGGCATGACTCAACTCCTTTCGTCCCGTCCGCCGCGCCCGCGACCGCCGAAACCCCGCCCCTGGCCCCGCCCGCCGCGCCGGCGCATCTGCCGGCCGCGGCATCCGGGCATGGCGAAGGACGGATCCGGCAACGCGCCGGAGGCGATCACGCGCACGACTTCGTGGATCTCACCCGCCATGAACCCGTGCACCCGGATGCCACAGGCGAGGAGCGCCCGGCGAAGGGGCTCGGAAACAGCCCCGCAGACCAGGGTGTCGACCCCCAGGGCCGCGAGTCGCTCGACCTTCCCGAAGGGGGTCGGGCTCTCGAGGCTCTCCTGGGTCGCCGACACGACGCGCCCCCCCGCGACATCGAGGATGAGCGCCTCCCGGCATACGTCGAAGACCGGAGAGATGCGGCCATCCCAGATGGTCAGGGCGGTTCTCATGGCGATACCGGGAGGACCTTCAGCACATGGCGGGCCGGAGGGGCTCCTGCCGCCGCGCGGGCGTGGCGCGCGCTTCAGGAGGCTTCGGAGGGTCGCGGAAACGCGCCGGTGCGGTCGCCTTCCGCCGCGATCCCGCGACGGTCGGGGAGTTCCACCATTCCCCCGGCGAGATAGCGCGCGGCGAGGTCCACGTAGACGTCAGGGCCCGCGAGACGGCGGCCGCGTCAGCACCGAGAGCGCCGCTGCGCCCGATCCGGCAAGGAGCGACGAGGAGTCGACCTTACGGAGTCGGTCTCCGACGAGGAGCGACGCCGCCGGGCGGGATGCAGCGGCACTCGAATGCAGCGGTTGCCCCCGGACGGACCGTCTGCACCGCTCGCCGATCACGACGTGTCCGATGATCGTGGCGGTCGGGGAGACGTAGGCCGTCGCGGCGATCTCCGGGCGGCATCCCTCGAAGCTGTAGATCGGCATCAGTCCCCCTTCGGTCGATCGGGTCCCTCGCGGCGCGCGCGGCCATCCTCTTCCGGCAACGCGAGGCCGAGGGACTTCGCCTTGCGGAACAGCGTGCTTTTGTGGAGCCCGAGGTCCCGCGCTGCGGCGGCCCGGCTCCCACGGCGGCGCCGGAGGGCCTCGAGGATCGCCCGGCGCTCGAACTCCGAGACGGCCTCGCGGAGGTTCACCGGGCGCCGCGGGCGGGCCGCCGCCGGGAGGAGCTCCCGCGGGAGATGCTCCGGGCCGATCGGGCCCTTGCCGATGAGCACGAAGGCGTGCTCGATGGCGTTCAGGAGTTCCCGAGCGTTGCCCGGGAAGTCATGGGCCGTGAGGACGGCCATCGCCTCCGGGGTCACGCCCTCGACCCGACCCCCCTTGAGGACGTTCAGGCGCGCGATGAAGCGTTCCACGAGGGGGGGGATGTCCTCGGGCCGCTCGCGCAGGGGCGGAAGCGGGATCTCCATCACCCGGATTCGCCAGTAGAGGTCCCGCCGGAACCGCCCGGCCGAAACCTCCGCCGCGAGGTCGCGGTTCGTCGCGGCCACGACGCGCACGTCGGACTCCTCGGAGCGGGTGGCTCCGAGCGGTTCGTAGACCTTCTCCTCGAGGACGCGCAGGAGTCGCACCTGGAGGGCCGGGGTGACCTCCCCGATCTCGTCGAGGAAGAGCGTGCCGCCCCGTGCGATGGCGAAGCGCCCGGCCTTGTCCTTGGCCGCCCCGGTGAAGGCTCCGGCCTTGTAGCCGAAGAGCTCCGACTCGAGGAGCGTGTCGGGGAGCGCCCCGCAGTTCACGGTGACGAAGGGGCCCTCGCGGCGGGGGCTCAGGTCGTGGAGGGCGCGCGCCACGAGGCCCTTGCCGGTGCCCGTCTCGCCGAGGAGGAGGATCGTGCTCCCGCTCTCCGCCGCGCGGGGAAGAAGGGCGAGGATCCGGCGCATCGCGTCGCTCCGGGCCACGATGTCCCCCACCTCCCGCCGGTCGAGGACCTCCTTCCGGAGTTCCTCGATCTGGCTCAGGTCGCGGAAGGTCTCGGCGCCTCCGACCACGGCGCCGTCCGCGTCCCGAAGGATCGCCGTGGAGACGCTCACGGGGATCCGTCGACCCGCGGCGTCGACGATGAAGGCCGTGTGGTTCACCACCGGAACGCCGGTGTCGAGGGTGTGGCGGAGGGCGCACTCGCTCTCGCACATGCTGGCGCGGAAGACGTCCGAGCAGCGCCGGCCCAGCGCGTCCTCCCGGGCGATCCCGGTGATCTCCTCCGCCGCCCGGTTGAATGAGGTGACCCGCCACGCGCGGTCGACGGTGAAGACGCCATCCGAGATGCTCTCGAGGATCGAGTCCGTGGAGATCCCGGACGGCGTCGATTCCGGCGCCGCCGGCGCGCGGCGGGCTTCGGGCGGGCCCCGTTTCACGATCGGTCAGCCGCCGGCGATGGCCTACGAGTGACCGTGGTCATGGCCCTGGCCGTGGTCATGGCCGGCGCAGGTCATGCCCGGCTGCATGAGCTTCAGGCTCCCGGCCTTCATGGCGGCGACGGTCTCGCCGACGGTCTCGTGTTCGGCGCGCCAGACCTTGACGCCGGCGGCCATGAGCTTCTGGAGGGCGCCCATGCCCATGCCGCCCACCACCATGCCGTCGATGCGCTCGCCCGAAAGCGAGGCGAGCGGCGCGCACATGCCGTGGCCGTGGTGCTGGTTCAGGTTGGGGATCGTGCGGGTCGTCCCCTGGTCGGTGTCCACGATCATGAAGGCCGGCGTGGACCCGAAATGGGCGCAGACGCGGCTCGAAAGGCCATTGTCGTCTTCGATCGGAATGCACAGGAACATCAGGTTCTCCTTTGCCGGTCTCCCGGCGAGTCATGGAAACGACAGCAGCGGCGCCCCTCGTGGCGCACCGGGCCACCCTCGATCCGGAGGGCCTTCCCGTGCACCAGGGCGTCGGCGATCTTCTTCCGGGCCGCATCGACGATCCGGCTGAAGGTGGGCCGGGAGACGTTCATCTGCCCGGCGGCGGTCTCCTGGTAGAGGCCGTCGAGGTCGGCGAGTCGGATCGCCTCGAACTCGTCGAGCGTCATGACGACCTCGTCGAGATCGGTCACCGGGATACCGATCGGCTTGAAGATCGATGCGGCGGGCTTCCCGGCGATCCGGCGGCAGCAGAAGGGTCTCGGCACGGCTGAACCTCCGCCGCCCATTATGAACATATGTTCACAATGACCAAGGAAATCTCCTCATCGACGCGCTGACCGGCCCTCGGCGATCGGCGGCGGACCTCCGCCGGGCCATCGAGGACGGCGAGCGGATCGCGTTCTCGACGATCGTCCTCCACGAGTGGCTCCGGGGCCCTCGGGACGCAGCGGAACTCCGGGCGCAGGAGGCCCTCTTTCCCGCGGAACGCTCCGAGGTCTTCGGCCCCGCGCAGGCTGCCCTCGCGGCGAAGCTCTACCGGCTGATCCGCCGCGCGCGCGGACGGGAGATCGACCCGGCCATCGCGGCCTGTGCCATCTCCGCCGGCGCGCGCCTCTGGACCCTGAACCCGGAGGACTTCGCCGACCTCCCCGGCCTCGCGCTCCACGACCCGGCCTGACGGCGCCGCCTCCCGGAAACTCCGGCCGCGACGGAGGGCATGACCGATACTGGGGCCATGGTCTTCGATGCCATCCCCGCCATCGCCAGTGAGCTTGCCCTCGCCCCGGACCGGGTCGCCGCCGTGCTGCGGCTCGAGGCGGAAGGCGGCACCGTCCCCTTCATCGCCCGCTACCGCAAGGAGGCGACCGGCGGCCTCGACGAGACGCGGATCCGCGCGATCCTCGAACGCCGGGCCTATCTCGAGGACCTCGGGAAGCGGCGCGAGGCGATCCGCGAGTCCATCGCCGCCCAGGGGAAGCTGACCCCGGAACTTCTGGCGGCCCTCGACGCCTGCCGCACGAAGACCGAACTCGAGGACTTCTACCTCCCGTTCCGCCCGAAGCGGAAGACGCGCGCCTCGATGGCCCGGGAACGCGGGCTCGGCCCCCTTGCGGAGCGGATCCTCGCCCAGCCCCGCATCGGGGACCCGGAGCGCGAGGCGGCCCCCTTCGTCGACCCCGCGCGGGACGTCCCCGACGGGGCGGCGGCGCTGGCCGGGGCCCGGGACATCGTGGCGGAAGCGATGGCGGAGCGCGCCGACCTCCGCGCCCTGGCCCGCGAGACCTTCTCCCGGCAGGGGACGCTCGTCTCGAAGGTCGTGAAGAAGAAGGTCGCCGGCGGGACCCCCACCCGGTTCGAGGACTACTACGACTACTCGGAGCCCGTCACCCGCATCCCCTCCCACCGCTTCCTCGCGGTGCGCCGCGGCGAGAAAGAAGGCGTCCTCTCCGTCGGCGTCGAGGCGCCGGAGGACGGGCTCATCGCGAGCCTCCTTCGCGGCATGGGACACCGCCCGGGGACGCCTTTTTCGGAGCACCTGCGCGAGGCGGTCCGGGACGGCTTCGCACGCCTGCTCGCGCCCGCCGTGGAGAAGGACGTCCTCGCCGACCTGAAGGAGCGCAGCGACCGCGCGGCGGTGGAGGTCTTCGCGTCGAACCTGCGGGATCTCCTCCTCGCGGCGCCGCTGGGCGGAAAGCCCGTCCTCGGCGTCGATCCCGGCTTCCGCACCGGCGGCAAGTGCGCGGCCCTCGACGGTACGGGGCGGCTCCTCGCGCACGGGACGATCCACCCCTTCGAGCCGCGACGGGCCGACGAGGCGGCGCGCGCGGTCCGCGACCTCGTCGCGACCCACCGCCCGGCGGCGATCGCCGTGGGCAACGGCACCGCCGGCCGCGAGACGATGGACTTCCTCCGCGAGGCCCTCGGGCCGGCCGGGCCGGAGGCCCCCCTCCTCGTCTCCGTGAACGAGGCCGGCGCCAGCGTCTACAGCGCCTCGGACGCCGCGCGCGAGGAGTTCCCCGACCTCGATCTGACGGTGCGCGGCGCGATCTCCATCGCCCGCAGGCTCATGGACCCGCTCGCCGAACTCGTGAAGATCGAGCCGAAGGCGCTCGGGGTCGGGCAGTACCAGCACGACGTGGACCAGGGCCTCCTCGCGGCGAAGCTCGACGAGGTCGTGGAGAGCTGCGTGAACCTCGTGGGCGTGGAGGTGAACACGGCCAGCGCCGCGCTCCTCGCCCGTGTGGCGGGGCTCCGGCCGTCGGTGGCCCTCTCGATCGTCGCCCACCGGTCGGCGCGCGGGCCGTTCCGGGGCCGGCGGGAGCTCCTCGACGTGGCCGGCCTCGGGCCGCGCGCCTTCGAACAGGCGGCGGGCTTCCTCCGCATCCGCGGCGCGTCGAACCCCCTCGACGCCTCCGCGGTCCACCCCGAGCGCTACGGGCTCGTCGCGGAGATCGCGAAGGACCTGGGCGTCGGGCTCGCCGAACTCGTGGGGAACGCGGACCTCGCCGGACGGATCGACGCGCGCCGCTACGTCCGGGCCGACGCCGGCGAGCCGACGCTTCGCGACATCGTGAGTGAGCTCGCGAAGCCGGGCCGCGACCCGCGGGAGAGCTTCACCGCCCCGTCCTTCCGGGACGACGTGAGGAAGATCGAGGACGTCCGCCCCGGCATGACCTTCACCGGCGTGGTGACGAACGTCGCGGCCTTCGGGGCCTTCGTGGACATCGGCGTCCACCAGGACGGCCTCGTCCACGTCTCCGAACTCGCGGACCGCTACGTGAGGGACCCCCACGAGGTCGTCCGCGCCGGCCAGCGCCTCCCGGTCACCGTCCTCGCGGTGGACGTCCCCCGCCGCCGGATCTCACTCTCGGCGGAACGGCGCGGTGCAACGGAAACTCAGCCTTGACAAGGAAACTTTCCTTGCTAAAGTAATGATGCATGGCGAAAGTCACCAGCAAGCTCCAGGTCACCATTCCCAAGGCGGTCGCCGACCAGTACGGGATCCGTCCCGGCGACCGTATCGACTTCGTGCCGGCCGGAGAGGCGATCCACGTGGTGCGGGAGGGAGCGGCCGCGGCCGCCAGGGTCGACACGGAGTGGCGCCTCGAGGTCTTCGACCGCGCCACCGGGCGGATCGAACGGCGGAGGAAGGCGTGGCGCGGGAAGGCCGTCCGGGACCGAGGGTGGAAGCGCGAGGATCTGTATGAACGCGGCCGCCCTCGTTGACACGAACGTCCTCGTCTATCGCTTCGATCCCCGATTCCCGGCGAAGCAGAGGCGGGCCACGGATGTCCTGCGCCGGGGGATCGAGGACGGATCGGCCCGCCTGCCCCACCAGGCGATCATCGAGTTCGTGGCGGCCACCACGATGAAGGCCGGACCCGGCACCCCCCTGCTCCCGCCCGACGAGGCCCGCCGGGAGGCCGAGGAACTTCTCGCCTGCTTCCCCGTCCTCTGGCCTGACGAGCGCCTCCTCCGCACGGCCCTGCGCGGCGCCGCGGCCTATGGCCTACCGTGGTTCGACGCCCACCTCTGGGCCTTCGCCGAACGCTACTCGATCGGACTGCTTCTCTCCGAGGACTTCGAGGATGGAAGACTCTACGGCTCCGTCCGCGTCGTGAACCCGTTCTCCGGCCTGTCGGCGAGGTGATCCGATCCGACGCTCCGCCCTTGCGCGGAGGGGGAGGGTTCGCGCATCATGGCGGGACGAAACGCCGGCGACGGAAGGTCGCCGGCCTCGGAAGGAGATCTTCCATGCGATTTCGAGTTGTCGTCCTCTTCGCCCTGCTGGCCGTTCTCCTGCTGCCGCTCCTGCCCACGGGACCGGCGGGCGCCGCCGTCCCGCTCGGCGGTCTCGCCGTCACCGTCACGCCCGACGGCTCGCGCCTCGTGGCAGGCGGCGATTCGAGCGCTCTCTACGAACTCGACCCGACGACGCTCGCCGTGAAGCGCCGCGGCCACGTCGGCCGGCAGGTCGTCGACCTCGCCTTCACCCCGGATGGCAAGCGGCTCCTCGTGGAAACGACCGACGCCCTCCTCTGGGTGGCGGCCGACACCTTCGAGGTCGTGAACACCGTGGAGGAGGTGGAGCGCATGTCCGTGGCCGGCGCCGCCGGCCTCGTGGCGGTGCGCGCCACGAAGGGGAACGCCATCCGCGTCCTCTCCATGGCGGACGGGGCCGAGAAGGCCGCGATCCCCTACGACCGCATGAAGTCCATCGCCGCCTTCGGCCTGAAGCAGGACGGCACGAAGCTCGCCATCCTCTACTACAAGAAACAGGACCCCGAAGAGGCGAAGGTGGACCGGAAGGAGGTCCCGGCGGACCTGAAGGACGCGGCGCTCGCGGAGTTCACCCAGAAGCACGACGGCTACACCGCGGAGTACGCGGTCCACGAGGTCGCGACGGGGAAGGCGGTCCTCGAGAAGAAGATCTGGTACGCGGCGCCGGGCGGCGGGAACCGGATCTTCTGGCAGGGCGAGAACGTCCTCGTCGTCAGCTACGAGAACCAGAACGCCCGCATCGATCCGGCCGGCGAGGCGACGTACTTCGAACTGGTGAACAGCTACAACTACGGCATGGCCGCATCCGCGGACGGCGCGGTGCTGCTGACCGGCGGCCTGCGGGCGGCGTCCCGCACCACCACGGAGAAGCTCCTGGGGACCGCCTTCAAGCTCGACGAGATCCCGGGCTTCCCCGAGTACTTCAAGGGTTTCTCCCTCGCCGCTGACGGCACCGGCTATGCCGGGACGTCGCGCTGGCGCGTCGTCCGCCTGAAGCCCGACGCCACGATCGACAAGGTCGTCCCCGTCTTCTGAAAATCCGGGAAAAGTTCCTCCAGGCAATTCTTCCCGGGTTCCCCCCGCCCCCGGACAGCGCGCGCGGTCACCGGGTGCTCCGGTACAGGGACGCGGCCTCCGCCAGGGCGGCGCGCTCCTCGCCCTCCGGAGCCTCCAGGAGGAGACGCTCGATCACCGGGCGCGCCTCGGGGCATCGGAGCCGGGCCAGAACCAGCGCCGCGATCGCCGCGTCGGAGCAGGACCGCTCGAAGTCGATCCGGCGGGCGGTCCGGAGACGACGTCCCGGCGCGCCGGCGCGCCTCCCTCTGAACGGACGGCGGTCGCCGCGGTTCACGGCGCGGGCCGGAACCGCCGCCCGCCGCGCCGCTCAATCGAAGTCGCTCTCGTACGCGCCGGGGAGCAGCTCGCGGGCCTTCGCCTTCACGGTGCGGCCGGCGAGGCGGAAGATCACCGTCGCGTCCGGCCAGTAATCGAAGACGAGCTGCCGGCAATTCCCGCAGGGGGAGAGCACCGGCCACTCGTTCCCCTCCCGGTGCACCGCGACGACCGCCACGACCGACCGCTCCCCCGCCGTCACCGCGGCCCCGATGGCGATCGGCTCGGCGCAGGGGCCGTAACCGCAGGCTTCCACGTTGACCCCGACAAAGACGCGTCCCGAACCCCCGCGGACCGCCGCCGCCACCTTGTGCCGGGGAGGCGCGTAATTCCGCCGCAGGGCGTCCCGTGCGGCTTCGACCAGGGCCTCGTCCGCGGCATCGAGCGGTTCCACGTCCATGGTTTCCCCCATCCTCCGCGGCCAGGGGACCGCAAAAGCCGAAATCCGGAGCGCCCGCTTCCGGCTGCGGGAGGAGCCAGCGGCTCTGGTATGCTCAGGGTCTTCGCGGATCATGCCAGCCGGAGGAGAAGCCATGCTGACCGACCTGAACGACGTGAAGGCCCTGTACGGGAAGCTCGACGAGCGGGCGAAGATCGGGCGGAAGCGCCTCGGGCGGCCGCTCACTCTTGCCGAGAAGATCCTCTTCGCCCACCTCGACCAGCCGGAGACACAGGACGTGGAGCGGGGGAAGAGCTACGCGTTCTTCCGCGTCGACCGGGTGGCGATGCAGGACGCCACGGCCCAGATGGCGCTCCTCCAGTTCATCCTCGTGAACCGCAAGACCGTGGCGGTTCCCTCCACCGTCCACTGCGACCACCTGATCCGCGCCCGCGTCGGCGCGGACTCCGACATGCGCGACGCCCTCGACGAGAACGCCGAGGTCTACCGGTTCCTCCAGCAGGTCTCCGCGAAGTACGGGATCGGCTTCTGGAAGCCCGGCTCCGGCATCATCCACCAGGTCATCTACGAGAACTACGCCTTCCCCGGCGCCATGATGATCGGCACCGACTCCCACACCCCGAACGCCGGGGGCATGGGCATGCTCGCCATCGGCGTGGGCGGGAACGACGCCACCGACGTCATGGCTGGCGAAGCCTGGGGGCTCACCTGGCCGAAGCTCATCGGAGTGAAGCTCACCGGCACCCTCTCCGGCTGGACCTCGTCGAAGGACGTGATCCTCAAGCTCGCGGGCATCCTCACGGTGAAGGGCGGGACCGGGAAGATCGTCGAGTACTTCGGGCCAGGCTGCGCGGCCCTCTCGGCGACCGGGAAGGCGACGATCACGAACATGGGCGCGGAGCTCGGGGCGACGACCTCGGTGTTCCCGTTCGACGAGCGCTCGGCCACCTATCTCCGCGCCACCGAGCGCGGCCCCATCGCCGACCTCGCGGAGAAGCATGCCTCCCATCTCCGCGCCGACCCGGAGGTCGAGGCCGACCCGAAGCGGTTCTTCGACGAACTGGTCGAGATCGACCTCTCGACGCTGGAGCCGCACCTCGTCGGGCCGCACACGCCGGACCTCGCGCGGCCGGTCTCCGCCATGGCGAAGGCCGTGAAGGAGCAGGGCTATCCGGACGACATCCGCGCCGCGCTCATCGGCTCCTGCACGAACTCCTCCTACGAGGACATCGAGAGGTCGGCGAGCCTGGCGCGGCAGGCCGCGCGCGTCGGTCTTCACGTGCGGACGCCGCTCCTCGTCACCCCGGGCTCGGAGCAGATCCGCGCCACGATCGAGCGCGATGGCCAGCTCGCGGACCTCGCCGCGTCCGGCGCCACGGTCCTCGCCAACGCCTGCGGCCCCTGCATCGGCCAGTGGGACCGCAAGGACGTGAAGAAGGGCGAGAAGAACACGATCGTCACTTCCTTCAACCGCAACTTCGCCCGGCGCAACGACGGCAACGCCGAGACGAACGCGTTCATCGGCAGCCCGGAGATCGTCACCGCGCTGGCCTTCGCCGGGAAGCTGTCGTTCAACCCGCTCACCGACGAGATCGACCTGCCGGACGGCCGGAAGTTCAAGTTCGCCCCGCCGGCCGGCAAGGAACTGCCCACCGCCGGCTTCACCCGCGGCCGCGCGGGCTACGAACCGCCGCCGGCGGACGGCGGGAAGATCACGATCCCCGTCGCCCCGGGGAGCGACCGGCTCCAGCTCCTCGAGCCCTTCAAGCCGTGGGACGGCAATGACATCGCGGGCCTGCCCGTGTTGCTCAAGGCTCGCGGCAAGTGCACGACGGACCACATCTCCGCGGCCGGGCCATGGCTCAAGTACCGCGGCCATCTCGAGAACATCAGCGGCAACCTCTACCTGAGCGCCCAGAACGCCTTCTACGACGAGGCCGGCAAGGGCACGGACGTCCTCTCCGGCGAGAAGGGCATCCCGCTGCCGGAGCTCGCGAAGCGCTACGCGAAGCAGGGCGTCCAGTGGGTCGTGGTGGCCGACGAGAACTACGGGGAGGGGTCGAGCCGCGAGCACGCCGCCATGGAGCCGCGCCACCGCGGCTGCCGGGCCATCCTCGCACGCTCCTTCGCGCGGATCGCCGAGACGAACCTGAAGCGGCAGGGGATCCTGCCCCTGTGGTTCGAGACTCCGGCGGACTACGACCTCGTGCAGGAGACGGATCGCGTCAGCATCCTCGGCCTCGCGGACCTCGCGCCGGGATCCAGGCACATCGTGGTCCTCGCTCATGCCGACGGGAGCGAGCACCGCGTCAGCCTGAAGCACTCGCTGTCCGAAGCCCAGCTCGACTGGTTCAGGCATGGCTCGGCGCTGAATGCCATGCGCGCGCGCCACGGTCGGTAGCCCGGACCGGGAGGTTCTCGATGATCGTCCCGCGGGTCGCCCTCGCCGCGGTCGCCGTCCTCGCGGTGGCCGCGGCCTCGGGCTGTTACTGCCCGAAGTGCCCTGTCGATACGGCCGACGGCATCGCCGTCTCCACGGTCTCGATCCTGAGTTCCGCGGAACGGGGCGCCCTGTTCGGCGCCCTCGGGTTCGTGACCGCGGAGTGCGGGCCGGAGAGTCCCGAAGTCCGCGCCCTCGACATCGCGCTCTCCGGGAACAGCACGGTGGTCGGCCGGTTCCAGCCGACCCGGGATTCCATGCACGTCCGCGGATACGCCCTCCTGAAGGACGGCCGACTGGCCCTCGACGACCGGCTCGTCCGCGCCGCCCCCCCGGACGCGCAGTTCCTCGCGGATCCGGCCACCTGGCCGCTGATCCCCTTCCTCTACGCCGCCGGCTATCGCATGGCCCACGGCGGGACGTGGGAGGAATCCAACGCCGCGGCGCACGCCTTCGCCGATCAACTCGCGAAGTCGCTCGACCAGGGCCGCCACGCCGCCCTGCTCCCCCCCGGGGTCGAGCCCTGGCACCTCGCCAAGGGCCTCCGCTCCTGGCAACGAATGGGGCCGCCTGTCAGGGGATAGGGTCGCACCGCAGAGATCGTCCTTGGCCCCGACAGGCTGCTGATTTCCCGGATTTCGCGGGCATCAGCCCCTGCGTCTCCTTTTCACATGTGATGAAGAAGACACCTGGCCCTGGGTGTGAGCCAGGGAAACCTCTTTCCGCCGGCTCTGATGGATCTGGTGCCGCCGGATCATCTCTCGCAGTTCATACCCGGCTCAGGTCTCGGCGGACGCCGTGTACTGTTCCGAGGGGAACATCGTGGCGACTGGTAGCGCGTGTCGACCCGTACATCGCCACCGGGCGGCAGGTCACGGCACGGCAAGTCCGACCGACGAGGCGGACAAGGTAGCGGCCCTGGGGACTTGGCGATGCGGGAGAAGCTGAAAGCCGGGGGCTTTACGAGTCCCT
>JALOQY010000407.1 GCA_025459285.1 Planctomycetota bacterium
TCCTCGTCGCCGACCGACTCCGTAAGGTCGACTCCTCGTCGCTCCTAGCGCCACTCGCGGCTGACCCCGGCGCGGCTCGCGGGGGATTACTGCTCACGCTCTCAGGCGATGGCCGCCACGAGAAGGAGGATCCCCTGCAGGACGACACAGAGGATGGCGATGCCCACGACCAGCTTCGCGAAGGACCTGCCGGCTTCTCGGAGGATCTTCCCGAGGACCTCCCCGCGCGTCGCGCCGAGAACGAGGGCGATCGTGGCGAGGATCGGAAGGATGAAGAGCATCTCCTTCATGCCGCGGCCTCCGGTTCCGGCGCCGGGGCCGGGGCCTTCTCCCGCTCGAGGACGATGGCCCACGCGCTGCACACGACCATGAGGTTGAGCAGCGCGGCGGCGGACGTGTAGAGCATCCCGATGTCGAACGTCTGCACGCCGAAGAAGACCGGGACGCGGGTCAGGATCAGGTCTTTCGTCAGGAGGAGAGCCGCGAACGTCTCAGCGCCGTTGAAGACCTGCGCGAAGAAGTAGTAGCGGTGCCGCTCGAAGTTGACGTTCGTGAAGTCGGCGAGCGCCATGCCGCCGAGGAAGGTCGCCGTGATCGCGACGAAGAAGACCGCCGCCTGGGTCCGCCGACCGAGCACGAAGTGGCCCGCCCCGGGCAGGAGCCAGCCGAGGAACAGGACGAGGGGAAGGGGAAGCCGGCGCGGCATGGGGGAATTATGTCAGCCCCCCCCGCCGCCGGCAGTATTTTCGCTCCCCCATGGCCTACCGGCACCGGATCCGCGTGCGCTACGGCGAGACGGACAGAATGGGCGTGGTGCACCATTCGGTCCATCCGCTCTACTTCGAGGAGGCGCGGACCGCGCTCATGCGCTCCCTCGGTTTCCCCTATGCGGAGCTCGAGAGGTCGGGCTACCTGCTCCCGCTGACGGAGTTCGCCGTCTCGTTCCGCCGGGGCGCCCGCTACGACGACGAGGTGGACATCGAGGTGTCGATGGAGAGCGTGGGGCGCGTGCGCCTCCGGCTCCGCTACCGGATGGTGCGGGTCCCGGACGGTGAGCTGCTCGCCGAGGGCCACACGGAGCACGCGAGCGTGGGGCCGGACTTCCGGCCGCGCCGCCTGCCGGAGGAAGTGGTGCGGGCCTTCGGGACGGCCGTATCGCGGGAAGAGGACTGAACGGGGGCTCGTCACAAGCGGTTTGGAGGCGCACCCATGAACCGAACGCTCGCCATCGTCCTTTCCGGTCTCTGCCTGCTCGCCTGCGGATCGCCGTCGAAGGCGCCGGAGGCTCCGGCGCCCGCGGATCCCGAAACGGGCCTCCCCGGCACCCCCCCGGAGAACCTCCTCGCGAAGCCGGAGCGGGGCAAGCTCTACTATGACCTCGACCAGTACTCGATGCGCTACATGGAGGCCCGGGACAAGGGCGAGACGGCGGCCTGGACGAGCCTCCACGACACCGTTCTGCGGCCGATGGTGGACAAGAACCTGGGTGAGCTGCTGACCGCCCTCGACAAGGCCTCCGACCCGACGTTCCGGCGGATCGCGATCCGGGGAGTCGGCTTTGGATCGGACGCGCCGCGCATCGCTCCCGCGCTCATGCCGCTCCTCGCGGACCGGGACACGGCGGTCGTCTCCGACGCCCTCGTGAGCCTGTACCTGCTGGGATGGCGGGAGACGCCGCTCACGCCGATCGTCGCCCTCCTGAACCACCCGGACGTCGACGTGCGCAACAACGACGCCCTCGTCCTGCTCCGGGTGCTCCGGGAGCACAACCGGGCCGGGCTGCCCCCCTCCGAGGAGGTCCGCGCCGCATCCGGTCGCCTCGTGTTCCTCGTTTCCGATCCGAAGGAGGACGAGTTCGTGCGGGCCCACGCGGCGGCGGCGCTCGGTGCGATCGGCGACCCCGCGGCTACCGACGTGCTGACGAACCTGCTCGGGGATCGCAGTTCCGTGGTCCGGACCCGGGCCGCGGAGGGGCTCGGCCTCCTCGGCGGCTCCGAGGCGATCCCCGCCCTCCTCCAGAGCCTCGGCTCGAACCGCGCGCCGGGGGAGAGTCACGTGATCTGCGCGGCGATGGAGTCCATCGCCCGGAAGAACCGCTGGCCGTGCGACACCGAGGCGCTGGGCACCGATCCCACGAACTGGCGCGCCTGGTACATGGCGGTCACGCGGTGACCGGACCGGTCGCGAAGAGACTCGCCTGATCACGCGAGTCCCACGGGGTCCACGTCGATCGCCACGTCCACGCCGATCCGCCGGCCGGCGCCGCGCAGGCGGGCGACGGCGCGCGCGATCTCCGCCGTCCCCTTCGCCTTCACCACGATCTGGCGGCGGTACTTCCCCTTCACGCGCTCCACGGGCGGCATCGCCGGGCCGAGGACCAGCGCCTCCCCCGGGCGGTAGAGAGCGGTCAGCTCGTCCTTCAGCGCGCCGGCCCGCTGCTCCAGGACCTCGGCGTTGCGCGCCGCGAGGACCACGAGCAGGAGCCGCCCGAACGGTGGATAGCGCAGGGGCTCGCGCTCGCGCAGCTCCTCCGCGGCGAAGCGCGTGTAGTCGTGAGCCGCGGCGGCGGTGAGCGCGGGCTGCGCGGGGCGGAAGGTCTGGACGATGACGCGGCCGCCCTTCTCGCTCCGGCCGGCGCGGCCCGCGACCTGCGCCACGAGCTGGAACGTCCGCTCCGAGGCCCTGAAGTCGGGGAGGGCCAGCGACGTGTCGGCATCCAGCACGCCGACCACCGTGATGTCCGGGAAGTGCAGCCCCTTCGCGATCATCTGGGTGCCCACGAGGACGTCCACCTCGTGGCGGGCCACCCGGTCGAGCAGCCGCTCGTGGGAGTCCCGGGTGGTCATCGTGTCGGAGTCCATGCGCGCCACCTTCGCCGTCGGGAAAACCTCGCGGACGGCCTCCTCGATGCGCTCCGTGCCGAAGCCGCGGTGGTTGAGCGAGGGGTTCTGGCAGGCGGGGCACAGCTCGGGGACGCGACGCTCGAAGCCGCAGAGGTGGCAGACCGCGCGCCCCCGGCCCTGGTGCCACGTGAGCGCCAAGGAGCAGCTCCGGCACTGGAGAGCGGTCCCGCAGGTGCGGCAGAAGACGGCCCGCGTGTAGCCGCGGCGGTTCAGGAAGAGCATCGCCTGCTCGCCGCGGGCGAGCGCATCAGTCAGCACCCGCTTCAGCCGGCGGGAGAGCCACGGGACATGCTTCAGCTCCTGCGTCTCCCGCGCCATGTCCACGAGTTCCACCGGGGGCAGTTCGCCCCCGCCGACCCGCGCGGTGAGCGCGAGCAGGCGGTACTTCCCGGCGCGGGCGTTGTAGTACGACTCGAGGGAGGGCGTGGCGGAGCCGAGGATCGCCACCGCGCCGGCGTTGCGCGCCCGGACCACCGCGACGTCCCGCCCGTTGTAGCGCGGGGCATTCGCCTGCTTGAACGACGTGTCGTGCTCCTCGTCCACCACCACGAGGCCGAGGCGGGGGAGCGGCGCGAAGACGGCGGAGCGGGGACCGACCACCACGTCCACCTCGCCCGAGCGCACCGCCCGCCAGTGGCGGCTGCGCTCGGCCTCGGTCTGCGCCGAGTGGAGCACCGCGACCCGGGCGAACCGCTCGCGGAATCGCCGCGCGGTCTGCGGGGTGAGGGCGATCTCCGGCACGAGGACGATGGCCTGCTTCCCTCTCGCGACGCAGTCGCCGATGGCCCGCAGGTAGACCTCGGTCTTGCCGGAGCCGGTGACCCCGAAGAGGAGGAACACGGCGAACGACTCCGCGGCCACCGCGGCGACGACCTCCCGCACGGCACCCTCCTGCTCCCCGGTGAGGACGAGGTCGAAGGGGGAGACCGGCGCGGGGGCGTTCAGGGGGTCGTCGGGCAGCGCGATGGCCTCGATCCGCACGAGGCCGGCCTTCACGAGCGACCGGGCCGGGGACATCGTCGCCACCTGGGCCTTC
>JALOQY010000408.1 GCA_025459285.1 Planctomycetota bacterium
CCTCTCCGGCCGCGCCGGGGCCGACAACGAGGCCGCGCGGGATGATTGCTCACGCTCTGGGACGGTCCGGCATCCCTCGATCGGGACGAGTTCGACCGCGCGAAGCGTCGGGTGTGGAGCGACCGGTGACCTCGCGTCAGCGGAGCGGGACGAGGTCTACCGGGAGGACCGTCGTCCCGCCGGCGCGGACCTCGACCTCGAGATCGGGAACGGGCTCGTAGCCGTCGTAAGCGGGGAAGGAGACGCGGTAGGCGCCCGCCCGGCTCACGAGCCACCCGAAGGCGTCGTCGAATTGCCTCGCCTCGCCAACCAGCGCTCTCTCGTGCCCGCTGGCACCGATGCGTACCTCTTCAGCGGGCCCGAGATCCTCGGACCGGACGCGCTGGCCGCCCTCGCGGAACCGGACCTCGATCCGGCCCCCGTGCCGGACAGGGATCTCCACGACCCCCGGTTCGCCTCCCGCGGGGAGATGCACCGGCGGACCGAACCAGTACCCGTCATCGACCTCGACGTCGAGCGCGCCGGGGATCGACCGCAGGCGGAAGGCGCCGGGGGTGATGGTCCCGGTCCAGTCGGCGCCCCCCTCCCCGGTGACCCACCGGATGCCCTCCGCCCGCGCGGTCTCCCCGGATCCCGCGTCGATCGTCCGGACGGTGACGATGCGGGGCGGCGGGACGTCGATCGAGATCTCCGCCACGGAGCCCGGCCGGACCTCGGCCTCGCAGGCGCGCCCGAAGCCCGGCAGCAGCCGGTAGCGGCCCGGCTGCAGGGCCAAGGGCCCGAAGCGAAAACGGCCGGGGCCGAGGCTGGACCGCGGGAAGTCGTCGGAGGAAAGCGGACAGCCCGTCCAGACAAGGGTCTCCCCGAGCCAGACGGGACCGAGGGGTTCCACCGTGAGGTCCGCGTCGCCCGCGCCCCACTCCGGCGCGACATCGACGGCGACCGTGACCTCGACCGGCTCCACCCGGGGCGACGGGGGCACCGCGAGCCGCACGACCCTGGAGTCGCCCTCGGCGAGGTCGAACTCCGCGCCAGCGAGCACGAGCCCCCCGATCCACTCCCCGCCGAGGAACGCCTCGGCGCGACAATGCCCCGGCCGGAGCCCCTCGAACGCGGCCGAGGGGGCGCCCCGGGTCGCGCGCCAGGCGATGGGCCAGCCGTCCTGGAGGATCCTCACCCGCAGTTCCGGATCGATGACCGCGCCGGAGAGCTCGACCCGGAGGTCGCCCGAGCGGCGGAGAGCGACGGTGCGCGTGCCGGTTCCCGAGCGGTCGAGGCCGACGGCTTTCCACGCGTAGCCCGGGGCCCGCACGAAGAGGTGGGCGAACCAGAAGTCGGCGCCGCCGTGCAGCGCCGGCCGATCGAGGGGAGACGCGCCGTCCGCGACGAGGACGTGCCACGGGCGGGCGTCGTGGGGGCTCTCGGCCTGCACGACCGTCACCCCGGCGAGGTCGAGCCCCGTCGCGGCGTCGATCACGCGAAGGCGCGCGGGCGGCGCGGACTCGACGGCCACGGACAAGGCCAGGAGGACGAGGAGGCGTCCCATCGCGGTTACGAACGCGGACCGCCGCGGAAGGTTCGGGCGAACCCGGCGCCGGCCGGGCTGACCGGACCCGTCGACGCGCCGGTCCGTGCGGCGCCACTTCGCGCCCGATGGCGCCAGGTCGCGACGCGGCACACGCGGATCGCGGGCCAGCAGACAGGGAACCCGATCGACATTCTCCGGGCAGCCTCCGCAGACATGGCCACACCCCCCTGCCCGCCCCAGCACGAATGCCAGCCTCGCGGACGCGCGGTGGACGGAACGTCGGGAGTGTGAGGCGTTCCTCCGTAACCTCCCGCGCGGCTCATCACGCCTGCGGAACCGGCGCTCGGGGTGGCCCGGAGAAGACCGGGGACCGGGTCTCTGCGGTCCCGGCGGGAACTCGGGTCGGAGGGAAGGTGGGGAACGGGCCCGCCGTCAGGCCGCCGGCGGAGCCCGGGCGTCGAAGGGATCCTCGGGCGAGTGCCTCACGAGGTGACGGACGATCCGGTCGCTCACCGCCGGCTCGGCGATGAAGGAGACGATCTTCATCTCCGCGCCGCAGCGAACGCGGGTCGGCGGGTCGCCCGGAAAGACCCTCCGGATCAGGCGCGCCCAGCTCGCCCGGCTCTCAGGCTTCGGCTCCCCGGCGGGGCCGGCGACGGGCTTTGCCGGTGAGCCCTCGTCCGCCGGTGGCCGGTACCGCGCCCGCGAGCGATGGGCCGAAGCTCCGTGGTAGCGCACGGTGTGCCGGCCGGGGTCCGGAGTGTGCCAGGTGAGACAGTCTGGAGTCTGGAGTCTGGAGTCTGGAGATCGATCCAGCCATCTCGCAGGCAGTTCCTGCAGACTCCGGACTCCGGACTCCAGACTCATGCGGGCGAGGCGCGCGGGCTCGGTCGCGGGGAATGACCGGGAGATTTACTCAGAGTCGATTCTCCAGGTAGAAGCTCTGGACGCTGGTCTCGATGCAGGCGATGCTCCGCGTCACGATCGGATCGCAACATCCTGCCTCGCCGCCCCGCGTCCGCTCCTGTTGGCCGGCAGTTGCCGTCACCGCCCCGGTGCATGATGCCGGGGGCCCGGGGCGGAGCTGAACCCGGGCACGCCCGGCCGGTTTCATGGTGGGCGGGGCCACGCTTCGACGGAAAGGAGGACGGACGGTGCGACATCTGGCCACGGTTCAGAGAGTGGAGGAGGTCCGGCCCTTCGAGGGCGCGGACCGGATCGAGCGGGTCCGGGTCGGGGGCTGGTGGGTGGTCGTGAAGAAGGGGGAATTCGCCCCGGGCGACCCCTGTGTCTACTTCGAGATCGACAGCTTCCTGCCCGTTCGCCCCGAGTTCGAGTTCCTGCTCCGGGGCTCGAAGAAGAAGACCATGCTCCACGAGGGCCGGGAGCGGGAGGGCATCCGGCTGAAGACGATCACCCTGAGGGGCCAGGTCTCGCAGGGCCTCGCGCTCCGGCCGGAAGCGCTCGGCATCCCGAAGGTCGAGACCGGCTTCGACTGCTCGGAGATGCTCGATGTCGTGAAGTACGAGCCGCCGGTCCCCGCGAGCATCGCGGGCGTGCACGCGGGCCCGTTCCCGGGCTTCATCCCGAAGACCGACGAGGAGCGGATCCAGAACCGGCCGGATCTGCTCGAGACGCTCCGCGGCGGGCACTTCCACGTCACGTCGAAGCTCGACGGAACCTCCGTGACGTACTACCGGAGCGAGGGTCGCTTCGGCGTCTGCGGCCGCAACTTCGAGCTCGCGGAGAGCGGGGGGAACGTCTTCTTCAAGCTGGCGCGGGAGCGCGACCTGCCCGGCCGCCTGCCGGAGGGTTTCGCGGTGCAGGGGGAGTGTGCGGGCGAGGGGATCCAGGCGAACCCGCTGAAGATGCGAGGCCAGGACGTGTTCGTCTTCCACGTCTACGACATCGCCCGGCGGGAGTACCTCGAGCCTGAGCCGGCGAAACGCATTGCGGCGGACATCGGCCTGCCGGCGGTGCCGGTCGTCGACGAGGACTTCGTCCTCGACCACACGCTCGACGAGCTGCTGGCCCTGGCCGACGCCCCGAGCCCGCTGAACCCGCACGTGAGGCAGGAGGGCCTGGTCTTCCGCCTGAAGGGCGCGCCGCGCAAGATCTCGTTCAAGGTGATCTCGAACCGCTACCTCCTGGACCACGACGGGTAGCCGGCCTGCCGGCGGATCTCGCGCGAAGGCGGCGCGGAGGGCGCCGCAGTCGAGGCAGGCGGTGAACGTCTTCGTGACCACCGTCCGGAGCGGGCCGTCCTCGTGTTCGAAGCGCTCCTCGTGGACCCGGGTGAAGTCGAGGCAGTCCACGTAGTGGCAGCCCGACACCAGCACCACCGGAGCACCCTTCGCGAAGGCGTGCAGGATGAACGCCTTGTCCACGCGCCCCGAGCACATCGCACATCGTCCGGATCAGCCGCATCGTCGCCGGGTACTGGAGCCGGCTCACGCCGCAGAAGTCACCGCCGGCCTAGCTCCACCAGTTGCAGGCGAAGACGACGATCTTCTCATCGGCCTTCTCGGCCAGCATCGCGTCCACCAGGCAGAGGACCTGGTCGTCGGAGAAGTGCTTCAAGTGCACCGCTCCGAACGAGCACTCCGCCGCGCAGGTCCCGCAGCCCGTGCAGGCCACCTCGGCCACGTGGGCCGGGGTCTTCGCCTTCTTGTCCACCCCGGTGATCGTCCCGTAGGGGCAGGCCTTGGCGCAGGTCTCGCAGTACTTGCAGTGGTCCTCGTCGATCGACGACGTGATCGCCGGGATGTACTACACACCCTCGGAATCCCCGCGCCGCTCGCAGACTTCGCGTGAGCAAGTGCCGCAGACGCCCGCCGGCGCGCGCGGCGCGCGGGTGTGCGGCGTGCCGGTCCATAGCCTGCGCCTGCCCGGCGCGCTCGCCCGCCAGGAGGTCCTCTTCTCCGGTGAGGGGGAGATCCTCACGATCCGGCACGACTCGCCTTCGCGCGGTTCCTTCAAGCGAGGGATCCTGCTCGCCCTCCGCGGCATCCGCGGCCGCAGGGGCCTCGCGGTCGGTCTCGAGGCGTTCCTCGGCTGAGCGCGGGCGGCGCGACCTCCGGGCGAAGACACGTCAGGGCAGCCGGAAGCTGTCGAGGACCCGATCGAGGCCGGACCGGAAGAGCCGATCCGACTCCTCCCCCTCGTCCCAGTTCCACGCGTGGACCCAGTAGAGCGCGTCGCCCTTGATGAAGGCGCAGTACCAGTACGAGACGGAGGCGTCGCGCGCGTAGTTCACGAGCAGGGCCCTCTGCCCGGCCACCCGGCGCTCGGCCACCGGCCCGAGCGGTTTCATCGCCGGTTTCTCGGCAAGGTGGCGCTCGAGCGCTTCCTCGAGGGGGAGAGTGCTCATGCCCAGCCGCCTTCGCCCGCCCACCGTGATCGCCCCGAGGCCGTCCTTCAGGCAGACGTGCCGATACCCCAATTGGTCGCCCATGAGCATCATCGTCATGGTCACGAACCGGAAGCCCAATTTCTGCTTCCGGTCTTCCGGGGCGGTTTCCTTCTCCCGCGTCCACGCTTCGACGGCCGCGTCGGCGGTCGTCCACACCGGCCCCGGCACCCGGAAGTCGAAGGGCTCGTCGTGGAGGTCCGGCGGGGCCTCGTGGCTCAGGGAAGTCAGGAGGTCGGACAGGACCATCTCCACGAAGAGGGTGGAAAAGCCCGGGCCGAGCACCTCGGCGTGGAGGGTCCGCTCGCCGAGGGCGAGGAGCGCGTGATACGAGAGAACGGGGCGGTCCTCGGTGCCGCCGCGGAACGGAAGCATCGCCGCTCCCTTCAAGGCGGGGCGATCGAGCCGGGCCCGGTCATCGACCCGGTACGCGCCGTCGGCGAGGAGAGCCGCCTCGATGTCCTTCCGGGCGGCTTCCACCGGGACATCGAGGATCTCGAGCCCGGTCCGGTAGCCGACCCCCGACTGCACGGGGCCCCAGTGCACGACCTTCGGCCGGCCGGGGAACTCCTCGAGCCTCCACGAACGGGGAGGCCAGTACCAGACCGGCGTGCCCGGGAGTTGCCGGGACTTCTCGAGGACGTAGGACCGGTAGAAGGTGTCCGTCTCGTCGAAGCGGGCCGCGTCGCGTTCCTCCCGCAGCCGCTCGGCCTCCCGCTTCTCGACCCATCGCCCGTCATACTTCGCGTAGCCGAGCTTCGCGCGTGCCTCGGCGTGGTCCGGCGCGAGCTCGAGCACCTCCGCGAACATCTCCCGGGCCTCCCGGCGGAGCCCCTGCGTCTCGCACCAGAGCCCGAGGCCGTAACGGGCCTCGGCGTCGCCCGCACCGAGGGCGGCGCGCCGCCGCTCGTACTCGTCGGCGGCGGTGTCCTTCTCCTCGACCCGGAGGACGTCGTTCAGCGGAATCCGCTGGACTCCCACGCCGGGGATGCGGAAGACGTAGTGGGTGGCCGTCTTCTCGACCAGCTTCCCCTCGAACGTGCCGCCGTTCTTCAGGTACAGCGTATCGGCGGCCGCGGCGGCGGCGAGGATCAGCAGGGCGGCGAGGGCCGGCCATCCCGGGCGCATACCGGCATTATCGGCGCCCGGTCCCGACGTGTCAATCGGCCCGTCGCGCTCCGTTGGTCTGAGTATGGTAGTATGCACCTATGAGTCATCGGCTCCAGGTCCTCATCTCCACGGAACTGCACCGGGCGCTCACCAAGGCGGCGAGCCGTCTTCGCCTCTCGCGGGGGGAGTGGGTGCGGCGGGCCATCGAGGCGTCCCTGGCCCGCGATCAGGACGGCCCGGCCCTGATCGGCGAACTCGCCGGCCTCGACGCGCCGACGGCGGACATCGACGGGATGCTCGCCGAGATCGACCGGGGTCGGCAGGCATGACCTTCATCGACTCGAACATCCCCATGTACGTCGCCGGAGCCGACCATCCCCACAAGGCTCCCGCGACGCGCTTCCTCGAGTCCGTGGCCGCCGGGCGTGTCGAGGCGTGCACCAGCACCGAGGTGCTCCAGGAGATCCTCTTCCGCTACGCCGGGATGGAGCGCCTCAACCTGGCCCGGAAGGTCTACGGGATCTTCGTACGCCTGTGTCCGGTGGTCCTTCCCGTGGAGCTTCCGGACACGGACCTCGCCGTGGAGATCCTCGGGCGGGTTCCCGGCGTGTCGGTCCGGGATGCCCTGCACGCCGCCGTGATGAGCAATCACGGAGTGGAGGAGATCGCCACCTTCGATCGCGGCTTCACGAGGATCCCGGGCATCAAGATCCGGCCCCTGACGTGAAATCCCGGGCGCGCCCCGCGCGAGAACTCAATCCGAGAGCACGATCCCCCGGACGAACTGCTCCCACTCCTTCTGAGAGGCTGCCCGGTCTCGCTCCAGTTCCGGACCGCGTGGAGTTTCAGGAGATTGTGAGTGGTGCAGATCATCGACCAGTCTCCCTGGACCCTCGAGAGACCCCGGTGCAGGAACTGGCGGAATCCTCCCGCAATACCATCTGAAAGGGGACGCAGGGGCAGGTAGTCCGCGAAAGCCGAGGAACTAGCGGCCTGTCGGGGCCAAGGACGATCCCTGCGGTGCGACCCTTTTCCCCGACAGGCTGCTAGCATGGGGCGATGTCCGGGCGCTGGGCTCTCCCGGTCGCGAGCATCCTCCTGCTGACGCTCCCCGCCTGCGCGCGCGACGAGGAGGCCGAGGCGGCGAAGGCCGCGCGGGCGTACTGCGCCGCGGTGGCCTCCGGTCAGTACACGGTGGCCTGGGGCCTCGTCACGCCGGAGTGGAGGAGCTACTGCGAGGAAGTCGCCGATGCCCTCCGGCCCTCCGGAGCACTCCCGGGATCGATCTGGGCCCCCGTCATCGAGGGCTGGCGCGCGCATTTTGCCGGCGCGGACACCGCGCGTGCCTCCGCCCGCGAGATCTTCGCCCGCTGCCTTGCGGAACGGGACCGGAACCGCTACCGGGCGCTGTCTCTCGAGGAGCCGTGGGTCGAGATCTCCGGGGACGTCGCCCGGGCAGTCT
>JALOQY010000082.1 GCA_025459285.1 Planctomycetota bacterium
CTCGACCTCGCGGAGACCCTCGCCCTGCTGAACGCGCGGCTCGGCCACCGGGAGCAGGCCCTCGCCCGCCTCAAGGGGATCGCCGCGGAGCACCGCCGGGCGGGGCGTCTCGCGGAAGCCGAGCGGGCCTGCCGGCAGATGCTGCGTCTCGACCCGCTCAACGCCGGCGCCCTCGGCGAAATGGCGGCGTTCGCGAAGGAGCGGGGAGAGCGGCGGGAGGCGGCGGCGCTCCTCGCGAGAGTAGGCCAGCTCCTCGCCGCGGCGGCGGATCTCGAGGCGGCGGTGACCAACCTGGAAGAGGCCTGCCGCCTCGACCCGGCGCGACCCGAGTACGTGCGGGCCCTCGCCGACGCCCTCGGCCGGGCACTCCGGGCCGGCCAGTCTCTGGACGCCTTCGAGGGCGTGCTCGCCATGCTCCGCGCCCGCGAGGACCACGTGGCGACGGTGGACGTGGCGCTCCGCCTGCTCGCCGTCGCCCCCGACCACCCCACGGCCGCCGCCGCCCTCGCCGAGGCCTGGCGCCGCCTCGGTGACCGCGTCGCCGCGGCGCTCGCCGCCGGGCCGCCCCGGAGCTGAGGGGCGTGAGCATTGGGGGAGAGGGGCGATCCGGGACCGATCCGGCGCGGGGGAAGCCGGGGTCCTCGCCGAACACCGAGGACGATAGCCCTTGTGCGCGCGGACCTGTTCGGTCAAGATATCCGCGCGGAGGGGAGTCGATGCCCGCGATCGTGCTATGGAAGACCGTCTCGACGGACCGGCCCGGGGAGCGCGTGTCCATCGATGGGTCGGAGGCGGTGGTGGGTCGCTCGAAGACCTGCGACCACATGATTCCCCAGGATCTCGTGTCCCGGCGGCACCTCCGGATCAGGCTGGAAGGTGACCGCACCTGGAGGGTCGAGGACCTCGGGAGCAGGAACGGGACCTTCGTGAACGACGAGCGCGTCAAGACCACGGAGATCCGGCCGGGCGACGTGATCCGGATGGGCCCGGCGGGACCGAGCCTCCGCGTCTTGAGCCTCGATCCTCCGCCCGAGGGGGCAAAGGCCGTCACCGAGGAAATCGCGCTGCACTGGATGAAGAGGGTGACCGAGAAGATCTCGTCGCCCTCGGACTCCCAGGGAATGTCCTCCATCGAGATCGGCTCCATGGCGAACGGAAGGGGGAAACCCGCCCCGCCTCCTGCCCCGGCGGCGGCCAGGCCTCCGACCGCGCCCCCCCGCCCTCCACGCGGGGAGGTGCCGCCCGAGAGGGAGCCGACGACGGCTCCCACCGGCGAACCCGAGGATCCGGCACCGGGCCAGCCGGCCGCGCGGCCGGCGCAGGCTCCCGCGGCCCGCCGGCGCTCGATCCTCCGGGTGATCCTCGTGATCCTCCTCGGCGCGATGCTGGGCTTCCTCCTCGGCCTCCAGCTCCTGAGCGGTGTCCTGCCCGCGGGGTGGGTCAACGCGCCCGCCCTCTTCCTCGGGATGCATCTCGTGAAAGTCGGGACCGCCCTCCCGGTCGGGCTGATCCTCCCGGTGCTGATGGCCGCCTACGTCGGGGGCCTCTTCGCGTCCGCCCAGTTCCCCTATCGGGGCTGGCTGGTCTTCCTGATCCTGGTTCTCATCCATTGGGGCACGGGAGTCCTGATCCGGACCGATCCGGAGACGGTGAAGGGGCTCCTCGAAGCCTCGGTCACCATGAGGGAGGAGATTCTCACCCGGCTCACCGGACGCTGACCCGCGTCCGTCGCGGCCAGCAGCCCGTCGCCAGGAGGCTTCCACCAGCGCGGAGGCTCACGCCGACGGGCTGCTGGCGCTACAATCGGGCCATGGCCCATCCGAAGACGTCCCCGATCCTCGAAACCGCGGCCCGGCTCGGCCTCGCCCCGGACGACCTCTTCCTGTTCGGCGGCGAGATGGCGAAGGTCGATCCCGCCGTCCTTTGCCGGCCCCGCCCGCGGCCGGGCGCGCCGAGGCTGGTCCTCGTCTCGGCCATCACCCCCACCGCCGCCGGCGAGGGCAAGACGACCACGAGCATCGGCCTCGTCCAGGCGCTGACCCGGCTCGGGGAGTCGGCCTGCCTGTCCCTGCGCGAGCCTTCCCTCGGCCCGGTCTTCGGGATGAAGGGCGGGGGGACCGGCGGCGGGAAGAGCGAAGTCGTGCCGGCGGACCGGATCAACCTCCACTTCACGGGCGACTTCCACGCCATCACGGCGGCGCACAACCTCCTCGCGGCGATGGTCGACAACCATGTGTTCCAGGACAACGACCTCCGGATCGACCCCCGCCGCGTGCTGTGGAAGCGCGTCCTCGACATGAACGACCGGGCTCTGCGCGACGTGGTGATCGGACTCGGAGGCTCGAAGCAGGGCGTGCCCCGGGAGACGGGCTTCGACATCACCGCGGCCTCCGAGGTCATGGCGATGCTGTGTCTCGCGGAGGACGAGGCCGACCTGCGCACCCGCATCGACCGGACACTGGTGGCGTTCACCTACGACGGGGAGCCGGTCACCGCCGGGCGCCTCAAGGCCACCGGCGCGATGATGGCCCTCCTGCGCGACGCGCTGTGGCCGAACCTCGTGCGAACCACGGAGGGCGCGCCGGCGTTCGTCCACGGCGGCCCGTTCGCGAACATCGCCCACGGATGCAGCAGCGTGATCGCCACGCGAATGGCCCTGCACCTCTCGGACTGGGCGGTAACGGAGGCGGGCTTCGGCTTCGACCTCGGCGCGGAGAAGTTCTTCGACATCAAGCTCCGCACGGCGGGGCTCGACACGGCGGTGGTGGTCCTCGTCGCCACGATCCGCGCCCTGAAGAGCCACGGCGGCGTGAAACCCGCGGACCTCGGAACGCCCGACCCTTCGGCGGTGGTCCGCGGCTTCCCCAACATGGAGAAACACCTGGAGAGCGTCCGGCAGTTCTGTGAGGTGCCGGTCATCGCACTGAACCTCTTCCCCACCGACACGGAAGAGGAGATCGCCGTGGTACGCCGCCGGGCGGAGGAACTCGGCGTCCCCTGCGCCGCGAGTGCCCACTTCGCGCGCGGCGGCGAGGGCGCGGTGGAACTGGCCCGCGCGGTGATGGCGAACGCCGAACGGGAGAGCCGGCCGTTCTGCCCCCTCTACCCGCTTTCGGCGCCGGCAAAGGAGAAGATCGAGACCGTGGCGCGGAAGATGTACGGGGCGAAGAGCGTGTACTTCACGAAAGACGCGGAGCGGGATCTGCGCGAGGTCGCGAAGCTCGGCTACGGCGGTCTGCCGGTCTGCATGGCGAAGACCCAGTCCTCGCTCAGCGACGATCCGCGGCGCCGCGGCCGGCCGGAGGACTTCGAGATCACGGTGGAGGAGGTCCAGGTGAACGCCGGCGCCGGCTTCCTCGTGGTCCTCACCGGCGAGATCATCCGCATGCCCGGCCTGCCGAAGGTCTCCCGCGCCGAGGAGATCGATCTCGCCAGCGGCCGCATCACCGGCCTGTAGCAGCCCGTCGGCGTAACGTGCAAAGGCCGCTCGGCGGCGGCTTGCTCGCGCTTCCGGGCCGGGGTCACTTCACCGTGGCGGAGTAGCCGTCGGTCACGGCGGCGGCGAGCTTCCCGGGGTCCACGTCCTTCGCCACCGTGCAGGTGGCGGTGTTCGCGGCCGTGTCGATCGCCACATCCACCACGCCGGGGACGGCGGCGAGCATCTCCCGCACCGCGGGAGCACAGGAGCTTCAGCCCATCCCTTCGATGGCGAGGAGGACCGTCTTCGTCTCCCCCGGGGCGGGAGCGGGGGCCGGCGCGGGCGCCGCGGGGGCGGCGGCCGGCGTCGTGGTCGCGGGACCGTCGCCTCGACCGCAGGCGGCGAGGAGCGGGATCACGGCAAGGCAGACGAGCAGAGTGCGCATCGATTCCTCCCGACCGTCACGAGACGCAGGGCCCGGAGGTGCTTGCCGGCCGTCCCCGCGGGATGGGATTGTAGCAGGCATGAAAGCACGCCTCCTCTTCCTCGCGGCCCTCTTCGGTCCACTCTCGCTCGCCGTCCCCGGTCCGGAGGGCCCGAAGCCTCCCCCGCCCCCGTGGTACGCGATGTTCTGGAACGTGGAGAACCTCTTCGACACCGTGGACGACCCGGCGGTCGAGGGCGTCGACGCCATGGCCCCCGCGGACCACGCGGAGAAGACGAAGCGGCTCCGGGAGGTCATCCGCCGGGTGGACTTCGGCCGCGGGCCGGACATCCTCGGCCTCGCCGAGATCGAATCCGCGGACCTCATCCGCGGACTCGTCGGCGAGGGCTACTCGGTCGTGTTCGAGAAGGGGAGTTACGCGCGCGGTCTGAACACCGGCCTCGCGACCCGCCTGCCCCTGATCGGCGCGCCGGAGTTCCTCGACCCGAGGACCACCGGCCGGACGATCCTGCACGCCGTGCTCGCCGCCGGAGCCGGGCCTCTCCACGTTTTCGTGCTGCACCTGAAGAGCCGGAGCAACCCGGCCACGGCGACCGAGGCCACCCGGTCCGATGAGGAGACACGCTCCCGGGAGGCCCGGTTCCTCCGCCGGCAGGTCGACGCGGTCCTCTCGAAGGAGCCCCGCGCGGACCTGCTCCTCATGGGCGACTGGAACGAGGACTACCGGGACAGCCTCTTCCGGGAGGAGCTGCTCGCCGTGGAGCACCGCCGCCGGATGGCCTCTCCCTCCCTCGCCGACGACGACCACCGCCTCCTGAACTACGGCGCGGCCCTCCGGCAGAGCTTCCCGCAGGGCGGCACCTGCTACTACTACCCGAACTGGGACATCTTCGACAACCTGCTCCTGTCCGAGGCTCTCGGGGTTCCCGGCGGGCTCTTCGTCAGCCCCGAGGACGCCTGGATCGGCGTCTCCTTCGACCTGCTCGACATCTGGGGCCAGCCCGCGAGGTTCCAACGCGAGAGCCCCACCGGCGTCTCGGATCATCTCCCCGTGCTGCTCCGGATCCGGGCGGAGTGAAACCCATGACCACCATGATCGCCTGCGATGAACGGGACAACGGCCGCTCGATCGACCTGCCGGCGGGCGGCGAGCTCCGACTCGCGCTTCACGTCAACCGCTCGACGGCCTTCGGCTGGCGGATGGCCTCCAACGGCGCGCCGTGCCTCGAGCTCATCGGGAGCGGCTGCGATCTCGGGCCCGGGGCGGAGGAACTCGACGGCGCCGGCGGCACCGCACTCTTCCGCTTCCGGGCCGCCCGGCCAGGGACCGCCGAAGTCCGCCTGGAGTACGGCCCGGACGGCAATCCCCCGGGGGAACCGGTGCAGGTCTACGTCCTTTCCATCGCGGTCGCCCGGGGCCGGTGACGCCCGAGCAGGCCTGCACTCGACTCCGCACACCCACCGGCCGCCCGTCGGGGACGGGGACGTTCTCAGCAATGCGACCCCGTACCCCGACGGGCTGCTAGCCCAGATCCCGGGCGCGGAGCCACAGGGCCTCGAAGTGGCCGGGGCCGGAGGGGAGCTCCCTGCTCGCGGCCAGCAGGCGTTCGGCGAAGGGGACGAGGCCGGGGCTCTCCGGGTAGCGGAGCAGGCGCACGTCGAGGTCTTCGAGGCGGACGCGGTCGAGACCGTCGGCGTCCTTCAGCAGCGCGGTCAGCGGGCCGTACGGGTGGTCCATCGGCGGCTCCGGGCGGCCCACGTGGTGCGTGACCGCGAACTTCACCGCCGCGAGGTCCGCGTCGCCGAGGCCCGCCCGCCGGAACAGGGCGAGCACCTCCGGCAGGGAATCGAGGCGCTCCGCGGCCCGCGCACCGTGCTCGCGATCGTGACCATCGTCGACCCGCGCGAGGTCGTGGAGGTACGCGGAGGCCCAGAGCCGCGGCCCCTCCGGCCACCGGCCGGTGCGCCCGAGCAGGGCGCAGCCGAGGACGATGACCCGCCCGGCATGGCGGTGGCCGTGCTTGCGGCTGTCGAGGAGGAAGAGCGCCGGGGGCGGCGAAGCCTCCGCGAAGGGCAGGTCCACGGGCAGACGGAGGCCATCGGGGTCGCTCGCGTTCATGCCCGGCCATCATCGCCGGGATCGTGCCGGCGATGGAAATGTGCCTGCTGCGGAGTATTCTCGGGGCATGTTCACCCAGTGGGTCCTCATACCGTTCCTCATCTTCTGCGCCCGCGTCCTCGACGTGTCCGTCGGGACACTGCGGATCATCCTCATCGCCAAGGGGTACCGGCTCCTCGCCCCCCTCCTCGGAGCGGTGGAGGTCCTCGTGTGGCTCCTCGCCGTGGGGAAGATCCTCGGCAGCGGCTCTCTCGCCAACGTCGCCTGCTACGTGGGCTACTGCGGCGGCTTCGCCCTCGGGAACTACGTCGGGATGATCATCGAAGGGAAGATCGCGCTGGGCACCGTGCTCCTCCGCGTCATCTCCCGCAAGGACACGTCGCTGCTCGCGGTCCGCCTGCGGGAGGACGGCCTCGGCGTCACGGAACTCGCCGGAGCGGGCGCCACCGGCCCGGTGAACATCCTCTTCACGCTGCTCCCCCGGCGCGAACTGCCGAAGGTCGCCACGGTCGTGCGGCAGTACGAGCCGCGCGCATTCTACTCCGTGGAGGACGTCCGCGCCGTGGAGAAGGGAGTCTTCCCGGCCACGGCCCAGCGCTCCTTCCTCGCCCCGCCCCGGAAGGGGAAGTAGATGCGCGTCGTCTCGGACCGGCCCCGGCCCGGTGCGATCCCCGCGGAACTCCCCCCGGCGGAACGCGATCTGTTCGCGGCCCTCGGCGGCGGACCCGCGACCTTCGTCGCCGAGCGCCCGGACGTGGTGTTCTTCGACCGCCTCTACCTGATCGAGGAAGCCGCCGGATCCCAGTTCGACGCGCTTTGCGCCCGGGGTCGGGAGGGGCTCGGGATCCCCGGGTCGCTCGTCACCGTGGCGATGACCGGCCGCGGCTTCCACGGCCATCGCCAGCGCGGCTGGGCCACCCTCCGCGGGAACCTGCACCTGTCCGCGACGTTCTCCCCGGCCGGCCGGCCGGCTTCCGACGCCCTCGGTCTGGTCATGCTCCCGGCGCTCGCAGCGGTGGACGCGGTCCGGGAGCTCTCCGGCGGCCGACTCGCCCCGGGCATCAAGTGGGTGAACGACATCCTCGTCGATGGCCGCAAGGTGGCCGGCGTCCTCACCGCGACCTCCTCCCGGGAAGACCACCTCGAGAGCGTGGTACTGGGGATCGGCCTCGACGTGGAGCGAACGCCGGACGTCCCCCCCACCCCCTTCGTACCCGCGGTGGCCTGCCTTCGCGACTTCGCCGGATGCGGCACCGTCCGTCTCGCCACCGCGATCGAGGCGCTGGTCGGCGCGCTCGGCCGGCGGGCGGCGACGGTCGTGGCGGAGGGGGCCGCGGCGCTCTTCCCCGAGTATCGCGAGTTCTCACTCGTCCGGGGCCGTCGCGCCCGGGTCCTCTCGGAAGAGGGGGTACTCCTCGCCGAGGGGGTCGTCGAGGACGTCCTCCCGGACCTCCGTCTCCGGTTCGAAGGTGGCGGAGAACCCGTCGACCGCGGCCGACTCGTCCTCGTTTGAAGGTGACGGTCCTCGACCGCCGACGTATCCTCAGGCGGGCAAGCCCATCCGGGAGGAAGTCCCCATGCTCGCGACCGGCCTCGCCGGGGTCTGTGGTCTCGCGTTCCTCGTGGTCTTCGGCCTCCTCGCCTTCTTCGCCCTGGCCATCCGGCTGGTGATGGAGGCGTTCCCCGAGAGGCCGTCCGGACCCGACCCCGCCCGCGCGGCGGCGATCGCCGCCGCGGTCGCCAGCGTCCTCCCCGGAGCCCGAGTGACCCGTATCGAGGAGATGCCATGATCAGGATCGAGACCGGCAAGAAGGTCCGCGTGATGTTCACCCCGTTCCGCGACGGGCTCCAGAGCTCGTTCGGCGGGAAAGTGCGCCTGAAGGACATCCTCCCCGCGATGGAGTTCGCCGCGAAGGAGGCGAAAATCCGCCACTTCGAGTTCGGCGGCGGGGCCCGCTATCAGGCGCCCTTCTTCTACGTGAACGAGGACCCGTTCACCTGCCAGGACGAGATGAGGAAGGCGGTCGGACCGGACGCCGACCTCCAGATCCTCACGCGCTCCGTCTCCGGCGTCACGCTGACGACCCAGCGGCTCGCGGCGCTGACACTCCAGGCGCGCCTCATGAAGAAGCACGCGACGACCTGGGACCGCAACTTCGACTACATGAACGACGTGGAGAACCTCGCGAAGACCGGGCAGCCCATCGTGGACGCCGGCCTCCACCACCAGGTGTGCGTGGCGCTCATGGGCCTCCCCTTCGCGGACCCGAAGGTCCACACCGCGGAGTTCTACATCGACATCATCCGGCGCTTCCTCGAATCGGGCGTCCCCTTCCACTCCGTGTGCATGAAGGACGCCTCGGGCACGACCGACCCCGTGACGTGCTACGAGACAGCGAAGGGTCTCCGGAAGATCCTCCCCCCCGAGATCCCCCTGTGGCAGCACACGCACGACACGGCTTCCATCGCCGTCTCCTGCTACCTGGCGGGCCTCGAGGGCGGCGTGGACGGGATCGACCTCTCGGTCCGGCCCATGGCCTCGGGAACGGTCCAGCCCGACGTCCGCTCCGTGTGGCACGCCCTGAAGGGCACCGGGTTCTCCCTCGACATCGACGCCGGGAAGATGGGCGAGATCGAGAACCTCCTGAACAAGGGGCTCGAGGAGTACGACTTCGATCCCACGACCACCACCGCCGACGCGCGCGTGGTGGGCTTCCCCATGCCCGGCGGCGCAATCGGTCCCAACGTCCACATGATGAAGGAGGCCGGGATCCTCGCGAAGTACGGGGAGGTGCTCGCGGAGTTCCCCACCGTGGTGAAGGCCGGCGGCGCCTGGACCAGCGTCACGCCGGGCAGCCAGCAGTACTGGCTCCAGGCCTTCAACAACGTCCTCTACGGTCGCTGGAAGAAGATCGAGAGCGGTTACGGGCGCGCGGTTCTCGGCTACTTCGGCCGGCCGCCGCTCCCGCCGGACCCGGAGGTCGTGAAGCTCGCCGCGGAGCAGTTGAAGCTCCAGCCGTTCACCGGCGACCCGCTCGCCGCCGCGCCGGACAGCCTCGCGGCGGCGGAGGCGGCCCTGCGCGAGCGGAACCTCCCCGCCACCGAGGAGAACGTCTTCCTCGTCGCCTCGGCCATCGTGCCCGGCAAGAACATGGACCTGAACGAGGGGATCCGGTTCCTCTCCGGGAAGGCGAAGGTCTCGCTCCCGCTGAAGAAGAAGGAGGAGCCGAAAGTGGTGGCCGCGCCCGCGCCCGCCCCGGCCCCGGTCCCCGCGCCCGCGCCGGTCCTCGCGGGTCCGGTGACCACTACCTGCACGGTGGAGGAGAACGGCGCGACGAGGACGTTCCGGATCACCATCGAGCCCCCGGCGGCGCCCGCCGGAGCGCCCGCCGCCGCCCCGGTCCAGGCCGCCCCCGCTCCCTCGAAGGGGACGCCGGTCTTCTCGCCCTTCGAGGGCAAGGCGGAACTCGTGGAGGTCCTCGTCCGGGCCGGCGACACGGTGAAGGAAGGCCAGGTCGTCGCGGCCGTGGAGGCGATGAAGGCGAAGCACGACGTCCGCTCGCCCTGCGCCGGGAAGGTGCTCTCCGTGGACGCGAAGCCCGGCGACGACGTCAGGGCCGGCGTGCCCATCCTCCGGATCGGAGGCTGAGATGAAGGGCCTCTCGCAGCTCTTCGCCGAGTCGGGCCTCGCCCACCTCGGCTGGCAGAACCTCGTGATGTTCGGAGTGGGCGGCCTGCTCATCTTCCTCGCCGTCCGCAAGCGCTTCGAGCCGCTCCTCCTCGTCCCGATCGGGTTCGGGGCGATTCTCGCGAACCTCCCGAACGGCCTGCTCAGCGCTTCCCACGCCTTCGCGGGTGGCGAGCGCGGCCTCCTCCAGCTCGTCTACGACACGGGCATCCGCACCGAGTTCCTGCCCCCGGTGATCTTCCTCGGCGTGGGCGCGCTCACCGACTTCCGGCCGCTCCTCGGCCGGCCGGTGACGTTCCTCCTCGGCGCCGCGGCGCAGCTCGGTGTGTTCGTGGCGGCCCTGGGCGCAGCGACGCTCTTCGGATTCACCGCGAAGGAGGCGGCCTGCGTGGGGATCATCGGCGGCGCCGACGGTCCCACCTCGATCTTCCTCGCCAGCAAGATGGCCCCGGCACTCCTCGGCGCGGTGGCGGTGGCCGCCTACAGCTACATGTCGCTCGTGCCGATCCTGCTGCCGCCGGCGATGCGGCTCCTGACCACGAAGGCGGAGCGGGCCATCGACATGCCGCAGGCGAAGCCCGTCTCCCGTACCGCGGTCATCGTCTTCCCGGTCCTCGTGGCCGTGCTCACGGCCCTCGTGGTCCCCGGCTGCGCGCCGCTCATGGGGTTCCTGATGTTCGGGAACCTGCTCCGGGAATCCGGGGTGACCGAACGGCTCAGCCAGACGGCGCAGGGAGCGCTCATCAACATCGTCACGATGTTCCTCGGGCTCGTCGTCGGCGCGACGATGGAGGGCCGGGCCTTCCTCACCGGCCAGACGATCGCGATCCTCGCGCTGGGGGCGGTGGCGTTCACCTTCAGCGCCGCCGGCGGGGTGCTGTTCGCGAAGCTCCTGAACCTGTTCCTGCCGGCCGGACGCAGGATCAATCCGTGCATCGGCGCGGCGGGCGTCTCCGCGGTGCCGATGGCCGCCCGGGTCGTCCAGGACTTCGTCTCGCGGGAGACCGCCGGACGGGTGAACCCGCTCATGGCGGCCATGGGCCCCAACGTCGCCGGCGTACTCGGCACCGCCGTCGCGGCCGGGGTCTTCATCGCCCTGCTCGGCTGAGAACGTGACGAAACCGGCCCGGACTCCGGGCTTGTGCTAGACTGGTTTCGCACCCGGGCGGTCGGGCCCGGGGAGGCACTGATCCCGGGAGTGTCACATGCAGCGCCGGACCTTCGTTCTCGCCCTCGCCATCGCCTTCGGGGCGCTCGCCGTCCCCCGGTCGGTCGCGGATACGCAGCTCGCCGTTCCCGCCTCCCCGCTGCCCTTCATGACGCTGACCCTGTCCGTGGAAGGCACCGGCAAGCGGACCTTCCGCCTCTACCCGGAGCCGAGCCTCGCCGTGACCCTGGGCGCCGAGACACCGCGCTTCGAGTATTCCGGTCCGCTGTTCCCCGCGGACCCCGGCGCCACGCCGTTCCAGTCCGTGTTCCTCGCCATGGGCAACTCGCGCTCGAAGGTCGACGAAGTCAAGGGGAAGTACGCCTTCAAGTACAGCTCAAGGAATGACCCACCCGCGGCGGTCTTCTCCTTTCTCGAGATGCTCATGCTCGCCCTGGACCTGAGCCTTCCGGAGCGCTGGATCAACGACTCCGTCGTCGTGGACGGGGCGAAGATGAGCGGCAAGGCGAAGCGGGCCCGTACCGGCAACGCGTACGACGGGAAGGTCAGGATCTCGTTCACGGCTCTCACGTTCAGCAACAGGCCGATCAAGGGGACGATGACCATCGCCTTCGCGCAGGCGCCGGTGGCGCCGTAGGCCGGCGTGCGCTGGAGGCACGCCGACGCGCCTGACGCCCTCCCGGTCCGGGGAGCCCTGCCGGTTTCGTTCCTCTTCGCGCTCGCCACCTCCGCGCTTGCCGCCGGCGGACTCGCCGGGACACTCACCCTCGACTTCGACCCCGGCTTCGAGCCGCTCGCCACGGACGTCGCCTTCCACGGGGCCTTCTGGCTGCACGGTGCCCTCGTGGCCGCCGGCTCGCTGCGGCTCCGGCCGCGGGAAGGCCGGGAGTCCTTCGCCTCGAACTACCTCGCGTTCCTCTCGGGCCAGGGTCTGGTGTCCCTGCTTCTCTGGATCGCGCGCCTCGAATCCCTTTGGTCGGGGACCGGACGACTGTCCGCGGCGGTCCCGTTCCTCCCCTCCCTCGCCCTGGCTCTGTGGGCCGCCGGTCCACTGGTCGCGGTCATGGCCCTCTTCCGCGTCCGGCAAAGCGGTCTCGTGCTGGCCGGCCAGATCGCGCCCGTGTGGTTCGCCGTCTTCGCCCTGGTCCTCGGGGAGTCGCGGGCATGACGGCCGATCGCCGGTTCCGGGTCGTCCTGGCCGCGCTCTTCGCGGCGGGCCTCGCCGGCATCGTCATCGACTTCGCGGTCCTGCGCCCGAGGATGGAGGAGCGCCTCCGGTTCTCCATGGTGATCGAGGGCCCGGCGATGACGCTCCGGACCGCTCCGGACCGGCACGCGGACCCTCTCGGCACGCTCGGGGAGGGGGTCGTGCTCCACCCCACGGCGAAGCGCCGGAACGGGTTCGTTTTCGTCGTGGCGGACCCGACTCTCTCCGGCTGGGTCGCGGAGGAGGACTGGCGGGAACGCACGCGGCCCTGTCGCCGCCCTTGACGGCGCGGCCCCGGGGTGATTAGCTCGCCGGCATGGCACCACGGAGATGGAAGGTCTACCTGGCCGGACCGATCGGAAACTGCAACGAGACCCAGGTCCACGAGTGGCGCCGGGAGGTGAAGGCGCGGTTCGGAGCCGAGTTCGACTTCGTGGATCCCGCGCAGGATCACTATCTGAACGCGAGCCCGTTCGAGGTGGCCACCCGCGATCTGAACCTGATCCGCTCCTGCGACGCGTTGCTCGTGAACATGTGGACGGAGTCGATCGGCACGGCCTTCGGCGTGGCCCACGCCGCGCGGCACGGGAAGCCGGTCTTCATCGTCGACCCCAACCAGATCCGCAGCCCGATGCTCGCCTTCTACGCGCAGTCCGTCTCCCGCACGTTGAAGGAGGCGGTCCGGCACCTCCGGGACTACATCCGCGCCGGAGACCGGCTCCGGGAGGTCGTGAAGCGCGGCGGCGACGAGGAACCGTTCCAGCGGGACAAACTGCTCGAGTCCCTGCGGCGCGCCTGCCGGGAGGCCGGCGCCGACGACCTGCTCGCGCCGGCCCAGATCATGCCCGAGGCCGTCTCCCGCCTGATGCTGCTGAAGCGAACCCCGGGGAAGGGGAAGCTCACGACCCGCGCGATCCGGGACACCGTCTGGGAGACGCTGCGGGAGTTGGAGGCGGACCCGCTGCGGGCCGACCTCCTCTCCGGCGTCCGCGAGGCCTGGGAGCGCTTCGAGATGCGGCAGCAGCCGGTCCCCCCGCGGCGGTTGGATTCCGTCGCCGTCCACGACCGCCCGCTCCGGGTGCGGGTCTTCTGCGGCAAGTCGCACACGAGCATCTGGGGAAAGAACGTGAAGGAGATCTCCCACCTGCCCAGGGATCCGCGCCGGTTCTTCGAGGAGGTCTGCCGGGTGGACGGCATCCAGGAGATCCGCATCACGATCATGGCCTCTTCGCGATCG
>JALOQY010000083.1 GCA_025459285.1 Planctomycetota bacterium
TTCCCGTAGGACCGGACCAGGCCGCCGATCTCGAACCCCTTCATCGTCTCGGCGAAGAAAGTGACCATGTCCCCGCGGTACATCTCGCCGTCCACGATCACGTCCACCCCGGCCTGGTCCTGCCACTCGACCCAGAACCGGGTGGCCTTCTCCTCCTGCTGCTCCAGGAACTCCTGGTCGACCTTGCGCTCGGCGTAGTCGGTGCGGGCCTTCTTCAGGTACGGGGGCTTCGGGAACGAACCGACGGAAGTCACGGGGAACATGGGGAGAGCGAGCCCCAGACGCTCGAGGAGCTTGCGTGACATCTAGCGGCCTCCGGCTTGCATGTAGCGGAAACGAAGAGTCGTCATCTGTTCCAGCTTCCTGCGGGCCCGGTCCCGCGGCAGGTGCTCGAGCCCGCAGGACGGCGTCAGATAGCAGTGGTCGACAGAGACGCGCGGGAGCACGCGATCCAGTACGCGGAACACCGTCTCCTGCTTGTCGGCCCGGGTGTTCCGGCCGTCGATGAGACCGAGCGCCAGGATCTTGGAGGAGCCCACGAGCTCGATGTTGGAGACGAGGTCTTCGGAGTAGGTGAAATCGAGCCCGATGATATCCACGGGCATGTCCTGGAAGTCGCCGTAGAGTTTGGCGGCGTCTCCGAAGTAGGTGGTCAGGGACAGCTTCGCCCGCCCCTTGCGCTCGGCGAGGAGCTTGAGCGCCTCGCGGACCAGCCCCACGTCCTTCGGGTGCTGGAGGACCATCGGTTCGTCGATCTGGATGACCTTCGCGCCGGCGGTGGCCATCCCCTCGACCTCGTTCGCGAACGCCTCGGCGTACAGCATCGTCAGGCGGGGGATGTCGCCCTTGAGGCCATCGTCATTGACGATGCTCATGCAGGCCGCCGTGTAGGGGCCGGTGAGCATCCCCTTCACGAAGCGCGTGGAGCTGGCCACCGCGTGCTTCACGTCCGGGGCCAGGAGGGGCTTCTGCCATTCCGGCGGTCCGTCCACGACGGGCTGCCGGACGAGGAAGTTCGTGTCGAAGAAACGAAGAAGCCCGCCGACCCGGACGTTCTTCAGCGAGCCGGCCACGTGGGAGACGGGGTCGTACCAGCGGATCTGCCCGTCCGTGACCAGTTCGATTCCGGCGGCGATCTGCTCCCGGATGACCTCCGCGATCACCCAGCTCTCGGTGTCCCGGAGTTCCTTCTGCGTGGCCCGACCCTTCTCCAGACGGTTGATCGTCCGGCGGAGCTTCAACTCCTGGGGGCGATCGCCGATTCGTGGGTAGGACCCGTTATTGGTGAGTACAAGCCGCATAGTTGCTCCCGGGGGGATTCCGCGGCAATCCGTGGCGAAAACAGGAAAGGTAGGACCGCGCCGCCGGGGAGTCAACAAAAACGGCGATCGGAAAAGAGGATCGGGCACGGAGGGAGGGAGCGTTCGCCCCCTCCCTCCGTGAAGCTCGGCCGGAAGCTACTTCTTCTTCGCGGGCTTCTTGGCGGGCTTCTTCGCCGGCTTCTTGGGGGCCATCTTGGCGGCCTTCTTCGCGGGCTTCTTGGCAGCCTTCTTCGCAGGCTTCGCAGCGGGCTTCTTGCAGGCCATCGTCTCTCCTCCTGAGGAAAAAGGGTTCTGAAACAACTTCTTCCCTCTATATCGGCGAAAGAAGCACGAACCTTCAGTCCGGCACAGAATGTGATTCTAGCAAAGGGGGGACCGAGCCGGAAAGCCTTATTTTCCGCGAAAATCCGGGGTCCCGCCGAATCCGGACCAATGTGGTGCAATGGAGTCGGGTTTCATTCGGAGAGAGATTGGCGGTCAGGCCCCGCCCCCGCCGACCCAGGCGAGATAGTCGGGATTGCCCCCCGCGACGTCGATGAGGACGACCTCGGGTACCTGATAGGGATGCCACTCCTTCACTCGTGCGACGAACAGCTCGGCCTTCTCATCGGCCAGTTTGGCGATCAGGAGGGCTTCGTTGTCGGTGTGGAACTGGCCCTGCCACCGGTAGACGCTCGTGATTCCGAACAGGACATTAACGCACGCGGCCAGATCCGCGTCGACCAGTCGACGGGCCAGAGCGCCCGCTTCCTCGGGAGGGGCGGTGACGAAGGCGATCTTCATCGGTCACCTCGCCACCGGGGCCGGCCGCACGGTACCGTCCGCCGCGCGGTAGTAGACCGAACGACCGTCCGGCGACCAGACCAGGGGGCCGCTCCCGGAAGCCCCGGCCGTGAGCGGAACCAAGGGCCGGCCCGAGGCGGACAGCTCGAAGCCGTCCGGCCCGGGACGCAGGAATGCGAGCTCCTCGCCCCGGGGAGACCAGCGGGGCTCTGTGGCCGGCCCGAAGCCGAGCGGGCGTGCTTCGTCCGGTCCGAGTTCGAGGGCGTGCAGGATCCCATCCCTCACGAAGACCACCCGGACGCCGTCCGGCGCGACGTCGGGCTCCCGGTCGCCCGCGCCGCCCGTGGTGACCGGGCGGATCTCCGCACCGGCGAGGGTCGCGAGGTACAGGTCCTCCCGGCCGGCGGGCCCGGCGGAGACGAGGAGGCGCTCCCCATCCGGCAGGAACGCGGCGCCGGAGACCGGTCCCCGCGCTTCGAAAGCCGGGAAGGACGTGTGCCCCGTGGCGACCTCGAAGAGCAGGAGACGGCCCTCTTCGACGGTGACGAGGCGCGTCCCGTCGGGGGAGAGTCGGGGCTCGCCCGGCAGGAGACCCAGCCAGGGAACCTCGCCGGGGCCCGTGGTGGACGCGAGCTTCGCGGGAGCGGCGGCGCGCATCGATGCGGGGGCCTCCAGGGTCACGGAATCCCGCTTCGGCCCCTTGTCGAAGAACGCATAGAGCCGATACTCGTAGTCCAGATCCTCGTCGAGATCCTCGTCCCGGTATGTCGTGGTATCCGGCGCGAGTTCCACGAGCTTGCGGAACTTGTAGTCGTCCTCATCCCACCGCCAGAGCTCGAGGAGCACGGGAGCGGGATCCGCCCAGAACCCGTCGAAGTCCGCGGCCCAGGAGATCGCGACGAAAGTCGGCCCGGAGTCGTCGAGCGACAGGTACGGCCCGAGCGTGAGCTTGTAGCCGTGTGAACCGTGGCAGCCCGCGATCGCGAGGAGCGCGATGGCGACAACGGTCAGGCGGAAGTTCGTGGACATGGTGCCCTCGCAGGAAACCGGGGGATTCTGAACCTCCGGCGGCTCCGGGTCAACCCTTGACGCACACGAGCGGCCGGAGACGAGCCACTTTCCGGCTCACCCCGGCCCGCTCCATCGAGTCGACGACGACGTCCACGTCCTTGTAGGCGCCCGGCGCCTCCTCGGCCACCCCCCGCATCGAGGGGGCCCGGATCAGGATGCCCCGGGACTCGAGTTCGCGCACGACCTGCTCGCCCCGCCACTTCTTCAGGGACTGCTGCCGGGAGAGGTGACGGCCGGCCCCGTGGCAGGCCGAGCCGAAGGTCTGCTGCATCGCCGTGGCGGTGCCGGCGAGGATCCACGAGGCCGTCCCCATCGTGCCGCCCACCAGGACCGGCTGGCCGACGGCACGGTAGGCCTCCGGAACGTCGGGGTGGCCCGGACCGAAGGCCCGCGTGGCCCCCTTGCGGTGGACGAGGAGCCGCCGGCGCCGCCCCTCGACCTCGTGGTCCTCGAACTTCACGTTGTTGTGCGCCACCTCGTAGAGGACCTCGATGCGCTCCTCGGCGAGGCCGAAGACCCGACGGAGCGCCCGGCGGGCGAGGGCGCCGAGCACCTGGCGGTTCGCGAAGGCGCAGTTCATCCCCGCCGAAACCGCCGAGAGGTACCGCCGGCCCTCCGGGCTCTCGATGGGGGCACCGACGAGTTCGCGCTCCCGGATCGGGATCCCGTACTTCTTCGACGCCTGCTCCAGCACCTTGAGGTAGTCGGTGCCGATCTGGTGGCCGAGGGCGCGGGAGCCGGTGTGGATGGAGATGACGACCTGCCCTTCGGCGAGACCGTACGCCGCCGCGGCGGCCGCATCGAAGATCGAGTCCACCACCTGCACTTCCAGGTAGTGGTTCCCGGAGCCGAGCGTCCCGACCTGGCGGTGCTGGCGCTCCCGGGCCGTCTTCGAAACGGCTCCCGGGTCGGCGCCGGCCATGCGGCCCCCCTCCTCGACGAATACGAGGTCCTCCGGGCGCCCGTACCCGCGCTCCACGGCGAACTCCGCGCCCCGGACGAGGACCTCGTCCACCTCGGGAAGGCTCAGGCGGAGTTCGCCGGTGGAGCCCACGCCCGCCGGGACGGTCCGGAAGAGCGCGTCGGCGAGCTCCTCCTTTTGCGCCTCGACGTCCGCCGCCACGAGGGGGGTCCGCAGCGTCCGGACGCCGCAGTTCACGTCGAAGCCGACCCCGGCGACGGTCACGACGCCACCCTCCGCGGGGTCGAACGCGCCGACGCCGCCGATGGGGAAACCGTAGCCCGGGTGGACGTCGGCCATGGCGAGCGACGCCGAAACGATGCCCGGCAGACTCGCCACGTTGCGGATCTGGACGAGGGCGTTCCACTCCTTCGCCTCGTCCACGTCGGCGAGGAGGGCCTCGAGGATCGTCTCGTCGCCGTAGACTTCCCCCGGCACGAGCATGTCGCCCGTGGCCTCGATCCGCCAGCGGCAGTCGGAGACCTCCGTGAGCTGGTAGTCCTTTGCCCGCAGAGTCCTGTTCTTCGAAGTCATGTCCGATCCTCCTCGCCGGTGCGATAATCGATACCGGCCCGATGAGCCGAGGGACCATTGTCCCCGAACGCCGCGGCCGGAGGAAGACCATGACCCCACGACGGTTCCCGGTCCGCGCGTGCTCTCCGGCCTGGGCGGCCGCGCTCCTCGCCCTCGGCCTCGGGCTTCTCCCCGCCGGAAACACGGCTCTGGCGAAGAAGGCCGCGCCCCTCGTCGTGAACTCCCTTGCCGATGACCCCTCGCCGCCGGCGGGGACCGTGACGCTGCGCTTGGCGGTGGAGACCGCCCTCTCCGGGCAGCGGATCACGTTCGACCCCGCTTTGACCGGCGGGACGATCCGGCTCGGGTTTGCCGAAACCGAGCACTCCGTGCTCCGGGGCGAGACGTTCGAGGCCGGGAAGTTCGCGGGGTACGTGGAGCGGGACTACGGCCGCTCGGCCCTCCACGCCGCGAAGGACCTCGTGATCGATGCCTCCGGCCTCCCGGGCGGGATCTCGATCGCCTGGGACGGTTCCGAGACCGCGCCCGCCCGGATCCTCGCGGTGCTCGGCGATCTCACGCTCGTGAACGTCCGGATTTCCGGGGGGTTCTCCCGCGGCGAGCCGATCGAGGGCGGTGCCCAGCCCTTCACCCTCGCCCGGGGCGGGGGAGTAGCGGTGTGGGGGACGGCGGCGCTCCGCCGGGTGACGATCTCGGGGAACCGGGTGGAAGGGGACCCGAACGCGAGCCGGGATCGCGGGGCGTTCGGCGGAGGGATCTACGGGAACCGGCTCGTGCTCGCGGACTGCGTCGTCAGCGGGAACTCGGCCCGGGGGTACGGGGCGGCCGGCGGGGGTCTCTATTCGGTGGGCGGCGCCGGCTTCCGGAAGGAGGGGTCGTCCCTCGAGCGCTGCGCCGTGACGGGGAACCGGGTCACCGCGCAGCACGCCTACGGGGGCGGCGTCTACAGCGACGGCGGCGGACCGGGGGACTCGAAGACGATCGAGATCGTCAACTGCACCCTCGCCGGGAACGCGGTGGAGGACCACCCGGACCTCGATGAACCGCCGGGCTCCCAGTACTACTACCGTGGCGGTGGCTTCTACATGTCGAACGGTTCGCTGCGCCTCGGGAACTCGACGATCACCGGGAACGCCGTGACCGGCCACCCCGCGGTGTTCAGCAAACGGCCGAACATGGGCGGGGGCGGCGTCGCGGCCACGATCGGGAGCGCCCACGTGGTCCACGCCATGGAGCTCCACCACTCCATCGTGGTCGGGAACTCGGTGGGTGGCCTGCCGGACGACGTCTACACCGGCTCGCTCATCGAGTTCGTGAGTCTTGGCCGCAACCGGATCGGAAAGCTCGACATGAGCCAGATCCTCGTGCCGGTACCGGCCTGGATGTGGCTGTCCCGGAAGCACTGGCCGAAGACGGACGACCTTGACGGGGTGTCCGCCGGCGAGGTGCTGGCCCTCGGGGAGACCGTCCGGCACGGGACGATCCTCTCCGTCGGCGCGGACGAGGGGCAGAACGTCGTATCGTGGATCCCGCCGGCGGGGAGCGCCGAGGACCGGATCCCGAGGAAGCGGGAGCGGGTGCGGCTGGTCCACGCGGGCTACACGGCCCCGCCGTTCGAGCCCGACCCGTTCCTCAACCGTGTCCTCGAGCAGGCGCGCGCCGGCCACGGGGACGTCCTCGGGGACGACTTCGGGAGCGGCTTCGGGGACCTGACGGACACGCCCTTCGTGGCCGTGGACTCCGTCTGGCCTGCCGACCCGGCCAACGCCCCGTGGATCGCGTTCTGGCGGGCCCTCGACGCCGAGATCGCCGGCCGCCTCGGCCCGGCGGGCCTCGGGGACGCCTTCTGGGAGTCGTTCGAACCGCGTCACGCCGCCGGCGGTGCGGTTCTCACGGTCCGCCACCGCAGCCTGTCGGCCCGCCTCCCCCGCACCGACCAGCGCGGCCGCCCCCGTCCCGCCTCCCTCCGCGCCGACATCGGCGCGATCGAACGGTAGGGACGTTGGCAACCTGGTAACTTCCGGGACACCCGCAACCGGAGCGGGCGTCCGGGGCATGCCCTTGTCAGCGGAGCAGCACCGCGGCATGGAGGTAGTATCACGCGAGAGAAGATCGCCGTTTCACTCCCACCGGACCAGGTGAGGGAGGCGCGTCGCGCCGAGGAGGAAGGCCGCGCGTCCTCCGTGTCGGCGTATGTGTCCGACGCCCTGGCCCGCCAACGGCGGGCCGACGAGCTCGCGGAGTTGATCGAGGAGATGGTCGCCGAACACGGGGAGCCCACGGCCGCGGACCGGTCCTGGGCCCGATGCGCCCTGGGTCTCGAATGAAGTCGGTCACTCTGGATACCGGTGCCCTGATCGCCCTCGAGCGCGGCAGTCGCCGCATGATCGCCCTGCTCGAGGTGGCTCGGGACTCGTGTGCGTCCATTGCCGTCCCCGCCTGCGTCGTGGCCCAGGCATGGCAGGGCGGGCTGCGCCAGGCGAGGATCGCACGATTGCTCAGGGCGCCGGTCACGGAGGTCGTTCCGTTGGACGATCTCGGTGCGCGCGCCGTGGGAGTCCTCTGCGGCCGGGCCTCGACTGCGGACATCACGGACGCATCCGTGGTCCTCTGCGCCCGCGGGCGCCGCCACGGCATCGTGACCACCGATCCGGAGGACCTGCGTCAGATCGACGGCGACATCCCGCTGTTCTCACCGGACTGGCAGCCTGTCGGGGAAAAGGGTCGCACCGCGGAGATCGTCCCGGCTTCGACGGGCGGCCGGCACCTCAGACGTCCGCGACGAAGCGGATGGTGAAGCCGGAGCGGCCAGGGGCGAAGACCAGCCCCTGGTACGTGACGGCCTTCACCTCGGTGAGGCGGTGCGGGACGGCGGCGGCGGGGGAGACGCCCCCGGCGACGGTGGTCATCGAGAAGCCCTGGTCGGTTTCCGCGAACCCGGCCTCCGCGATCTCCGTGAAGACGATCTCCTCGATGTCCTGCGCCGCGATCAGCCCGTTCAGGAGGTCCACGAGACAGGCCCCGGGGTCGGCGCCGGTCCCCCGGACGGTGATGAACCGCTCGGCCGGCAGCGCCGCACCGTCCACCTGGATCCCGAGGAGCCCGCGCGCAGCGTCGGCCAGCGCCTCTTCCGCCGTGGCACCCTCCGCGAGAACGCCGACCTCGGAGCCGTGCTCGAGGTAGCGGAAGGTCATCTCAGACCGACTTCCGCGCCCGGAGGAGCAGAGGCCGCAACAGCTCGAAGAACCGGCGGTGGTTGCGGATCGTGAGGTCGAGCTCCGCCTGCTCCTCGACCGCGTAGCCGTGCTCGGCGAACCAGTCGAGGAGTGCTTCCCGGGCCGACCGCACGGAGTCGCCGAGCCAGCGGCCGGTTTCCGTCACGTCCGGGCGCCAGGAGAACGGCGCCGTCAGGACGAACCGGCCGCCGGGCCGGAGGACCGCGTCGGCCCGCGAAAGGAAGTGGTCCGGGTCGCGCAGCCGGTCCACCAGGTTCGCGGCGAGGATGCCGCCGGCCACCCCCGGTGCGAGGGGGAGTGCCGCGGCATCCCCGCAGACGAATTCGACGTTTCCGCGAACCAGCCGGGAGGCGTCGAAGTCCACGTAGCGCCCGCGGTTCCCCTCGTCGCGCAGGTGGAATGCCACCCGGCGGGTCCGGCCGATCTCCCGCGCCCGCTTCGCTGCCTCGAAGGACCGCTCCACGCCGAGGACGAAATCGGCGCGCGCCGAGACCTCGAAGGCCAGCCGGCCCACGCTGCTCCCGAGGTCGAGCACGAGGCCCCCGAGAGGCTGCTCCGCGAGGCGCGCGAAGTAGTCGCCGGCCGGGGGGGGCGGGTCGTCGAGGGGCTCGTGCGAGAGGTCCGCGTAGTGTGTCCAGAGATAGGACTGGAGCGAATCGGGTTCGTCGTAGGCGCTTCGCAGGGGCTCGGGGTCGAGGACCGCGACGCCGTCGAGGATCGGGTATCGCCGCGGACAGTTCCCGCAGCGGAAGGCCCCGGAGACGACCTCCCCGGCCACCTCCCGGTCGACCGAGAGTGAAAGCGGCACCGGTTCGGACCCCGACCAGGAGCAGACCGGGCAGACGAAACTCAGTCGATCGACGAGGTTCCGGCGCATGGGAGTCAGGGAGATTGTCGAGGCCGCGGCGGCGCCTCCCAAGGGGATTCCAGCGAACGCTCGTCGCGTTGAATTTCCTAGCAGGCCCGGCTCGGCCGAAGCTAAGGTTCGCCGGCCGTGCGGTGAGGACCGCTCCGCAGTTCGAAGACCGTGCACACGTGACCCAGAGCGACCCGGGCGAAGACCCGCGGCGAGGGCGGAACCGAAAGCTCGTCGTGTACCTCCGGTACTCGGCGGCCGGGACCCAGCTCTTCGCCGCGATCGGGCTCGGCACTCTGCTCGGATGGTGGCTGGACAAGAAGACGGGTCTCAGTCCCATCTGCCTGGTCCTTTGCATGTTCCTCGGCTTCGGGAGCGGTTTCTACGCGCTCTACAGAGAATTGTTCGGCCGGAAGAGATGACCGCCAAGGCTGCGTCCGTGGGAACCGTCGCGCTGCTCCTGCTGGCGCTCCTCGGCGTCGCGGTGATGCTCATCGCGAAGGGGTCGTCCGCGCCGGTCGCCATCGGGGTCTGCGTGGGAGCGGGGCTTGGCGGGCTGAACCTGCTGATCGAAGCCCTTTCCCTCAGTTACACCCTGCGGCGCCGGCCCTCGGCGACTCTCGCCGTGTCGCTCGGCGGGTTTCTCGTCCGGCTGGTTCTCGTGAGCGTGTTGACGGTCGTGTTCGCGAAGTCGACCCGCGTGAACGCGGTGGCCTTCGCCCTCACGTATGTGACGACGTTCCTGGCGTTCCTCGTGGTGCAGATCTGGGCGATCTCCCGGGTCTCCCGCGGAGCGCGGAGCAAAGCATGAGCGGGACGGCAATGCTGGCGTCGGGTTCGATCCTCGACCACCTCGAGCCGCGGTATGCGTGGCACTGGCCGGGGTTCGAAGTCGACCTCGGGGCGTTCAACACCTGGGTCGAGCACCGGACGGGCGTGAACCCCGACGTGACGACCCACATCGTCATGCTCGCGTGCGCCGGGTTCCTCGTGACCATGCTCTTCCTCGTGGTCGCGCACCGGCACGCGCTCGTTCCCCGGGGTATCCGGAACTTCTTCGAGCCGGTGCTGCTCTTCATCCGCGACCAGATGGTCTACCCCTGGCTCGGCCATCACAACGGCCGAGTCCTCCTGCCGTACTTCTGGGGGGTCTTCTTCTTCATCCTGTCGTGCAACCTGATCGGTCTCCTCCCGGCGCCCTTCGGCATCACCGCCACCGGCAACTTCAACGTGACCGGGGCCCTCGCGGTGATGACGCTCGCCGTCGGCATCGTGGGGGGCATGATCAAGAAGGGTGCACTGGGCTACTGGCTCGGCCTCGTGCCGCCGGGGGTGCCGGTCTACCTCTACCCCCTGATCCTGCCCATCGAGATCATGGGCATGCTCACGAAGCACGCGGCCCTGATGATCCGTCTTTTCGCCAACATGACCGCGGGGCACGCGATCCTCGCGGTGCTGGCCATGTGGACCAGCATCGCCCCCTCCCTCCTGCCGATCCGGGCCATCCAGCTCGGTGGGTCGGCGGCCATGGTCTGTTTCGAGGTCTTCATCGCGCTCGTGCAGGCGTACATTTTCACGATCCTCTCCGCGATCTACATCAGTCTGTCGCTCGCGGCGGAGCATTGATCAAGGGACAACGAATCGTCTTCGTCATTCGGAAGGGAGCACCAGGATGGACTTTCTGCTTGCGTTGAACGTGGAATGGGGCGTGGCCCTCGGCATGTTCGGCGCCGCCATCGGCGCGGCCATCGCGGCGATCGCGGCGGGCATCGGCATCTCGCGGATCGCCTCCTCGGCGGTCGAGTCGGTCGCTCGGCAGCCGGAGGCGGCGGGTGACATCCGCGGCGTGACCATCATTACCGCGGCCTTCATCGAGGGCGTGTGCCTCTTCGCGGTCGTGGTCTGCCTGCTCGTCGGCTTCATCGGGCTGCCGGGCCTCGTGAAGGAGATGATCGAGAAGGCCGGCGGATAGCGTCCCGGTTCCGGTTGCCGAGGGCCCGCGCCCCGGGGGTTCGGGTCCCGGGGCGACCGGGCCGGAAAGGGACATGCCATGGGCAGCGTCGTCAGTCTTTCGGCCCTGATCCGGGTGCTGGCCGCGGGAGCGGCGGAGCACGGGGAGGCCCCGAGCCTCGCCGATCCGCTCATCTCGCACTGGCTCTGGACCTGGATCATTTTCGGCGTCGTCTTCCTCATTCTCTGGCGGTTCGCGTTCCGGCCGATCCGGGAGCAGCTCGAAGCCCGGGAGAACCGGATTCGGGAGACCGTCGAGAAGGCCGACCAGGTGAAGAACGAGGCCGTGGCCCTCCTCGACAAGCACCGGGAGATGATGGACCGCGCGAAGGCCGACGCGCAGGAGGTCATCAACGAGGGGCGCCTCGCGGCGGAGCGCGTGAAGAAGGAAGCGATGGCCGCGGGACACATCGAGGCGCAGGAGATCCTCGAGCGGGCCCACAAGGAGATCGACCTCCACAAGAAGAAGGCGATCGACGAGATCCGCCAGGAGACCGTGGAGTTGACACTCCTCGCGGCCTCGAAGGTCCTGGAACGGTCCATCACCGACGACGACCACCGGCGCCTCACCGGCGCCGTCATCGACGAGATCGGTGAGGAGCGGGGATGATCAACCGCAGCGATCGGGTAGCGCGGGTCTACGCCGAGGCGCTCATCGCCATCGGGCGGGAGCAGGGCCTCGTCGAGCGCATCCACGAGGAGCTCACCGCCCTGGCCAGCCTGAGCGGCACGGACCCGCAGATGCGGGCCTTCTTCACCTCCCCGCGGATCGCCCAGGAGAAGAAGTACGAAGTCCTGAAGAAGATCCTCGAGGGGCAGGTCTGCCCGCCGGTCCTCGGACTCCTCCGGGTCCTCATCCGGAAGCGCCGAGAGACGATCCTCGACAACGTCGCCGACCTGTTCGGGCGGTTCAAGGACGAGGCGGAGGGCAAGGTCCACGTCTTCGTGACCACGGCCCGTGCGCTCCTCGACGACCAGCGCGAGGCGATCACGGCGCGCGTGGCCACCGCCACGGGCAAGGGCGTGCTCTATCACGAAAAGGCGGACCCCGCGCTCATCGGCGGCACGGTCGTGCGGGTCGGAGACTATGTGGTGGACGGGTCGATCCGCCGCCGCCTGAAGGCCCTGCGGAAGAACCTCGTGGCGAAGGGGCGGCTGTTCGAGTGATGTCCCCGGCCCGGGCCGGGGGGAGCGTGAGACATGCAGATCCGACCGGAAGAGATCACCTCGGTCATCAAGAAGGAGATCGAGGGATTTGAGGACCAGCTCCAGATGGACGAGGTCGGCACCGTCCTCGAGGTCGGGGACGGCATCGCCCGCGTCTTCGGCCTCGAGAAGGTGATGGCCAGCGAGATGGTCCGCTTCGAGAACGACGTCTACGGACTCGCCTTCAACCTCGAGGAGGACTCCGTGGGCGTCACCATCCTGGGTGACTACCACGACATCAAGGAGGGGCAGACCGTCAAGCGCACCGGGCGCGTGCTTTCGGTGCCGGCGGGCGAAACCCTCATCGGGCGCGTCGTGACGCCGCTCGGCGAGCCGCTCGACGGGAAGGGGCCCATCGAGGTCGTGGAGTACATGCCGCTCGAGCACCGGGCTCCGGGCATCGCCGACCGCCAGCCGGTGAAGGAGCCGCTGCAGACGGGCATCAAGGCCATCGACGCCATGATCCCCATCGGCCGCGGGCAGCGCGAGCTGATCATCGGCGACCGCGAGACGGGGAAGACCTCCATCGCCGTGGATGCGATCGTGAACCAGCGCGGCCAGGGCGTGGTCTGCGTCTACGTGGCGATCGGCCAGAAGGCCTCCACGGTGGCGGGAGTGGTCGACCGGCTCAAGAAGCACAACGCCCTGGACTACACCATCGTGGTCGTGGCTTCCGCCAATGACCCCCCGACGCTTCAGTACGTCGCTCCCTACGCGGGCTGTGCGATGGCGGAGTACTTCAAGTACAACCGCTTCGAGCGCGAGCCGTTCTCACTGCCGAAGAAGGACGGGGCCGGCCGGTTCAGCCGCAAGGCCGACGGCCGGGGCCTCGACACGCTGGTGGTGTACGACGACCTGTCGAAGCAGGCCGTGGCCTATCGGCAGCTCTCCCTGCTGCTGCGGCGCCCGCCGGGCCGCGAGGCCTACCCGGGCGACGTCTTCTACAACCACTCCCGGCTGCTGGAGCGGGCGTCGAAGCTCTCCGACGAGCTGGGCGGCGGCTCGCTGACCGCACTGCCGGTGATCGAGACGCAGGCTGGCGACGTGTCCGCCTACATCCCGACGAACGTGATCTCCATCACCGACGGGCAGATCTACCTGGAGCCGGACCTGTTCTACGCCGGCGTGCGGCCGGCGGTGAACGTGGGGATCTCGGTGTCGCGCGTGGGCGGCAACGCCCAGATCAAGGCCATGAAGAAGGTGGCCGGCATGCTCCGGCTCGACCTCGCGCAGTACCGCGAGCTGGAGGCCTTCGCGCAGTTCGCCGCCGACCTCGACAAGAACACGCAGGCCC
>JALOQY010000084.1 GCA_025459285.1 Planctomycetota bacterium
CCTGCACGGGAATGCATGGGAAGGATGCGCGGAGTTCATCGTGTACTTCTGTGATCCCGACGATGCCAGCGCGTTCTTCGGCAACGTAATCCCCCGGCACGGCGGCAGCTTCCTCCAGCCGACTCGAGACTGCCAGGCCGCCGGCACGATGCTGGTGTTCCATCGCGGCCTCGGTGGTCCCGATGAGGGTCTCCGGCTCGCCGCCGACTCGCGATGACGGCCCGCCCCCGCCCGGTGCGGTAGGATGACAGACGTGCGGAAGCCCCTCCTCTTCCCTGGCACCGTGCTCGTCGCCCTCGCCGCACGAAGGGCGCTGGACCAGGCACTACCCCCGAAGTAACCCGCGGCCCGGAGGCTCGTGCGGCGGCCCGCGTTCCTTCGCCCAACGTCCATCGCGGAAATCCCCGGCTGCTCGGTGGGCCAGCCGCGCCGCCCGCGGTTCGCCAGGGTCGATCAACACCGCGCGGTCCCCTGAGCTACCGCGCGCCTGCGACACCCGCCTTGTCGGACCGCAGACTCTGGCCACGATCACGACGCTCGAGCAGACGCTGCTCGACACGCTCCACAAACCGATCCGCTGTGGCGGTCCCCCCGTCGTGCTGGAAGCCTGGGAGGAGGCCGTTCAGTCCGGCCGTCTGGACCAGAAGAAGCTCGCCGGCCTGCTCACCAGGCTCGGCTACGCGAAGACGACCCGTCGGGTCGGGTATCTATTCGACCGATGCGGCTGGCCCGCGGCCTCTCCGCTCAGAAAGGTTCTCGCGCTGGCGGAGAGGGGGATCGACCGGAAGGCGGAGGCCGATCCGCTGCCACTGTTCGCGGACTACGAAGGCGGCGAATACCACGCCAGGTGGCATCTGACGGTTCCGCTTTGACGGAAGGTCGTGCATGCGCAACGAAGCGATGGGCCCGTGGAAGTGCGAGGTCCTCGATGTGATCCTCGAGGCGCTCGCAGGTGACACTCGACTTCGGGAGATGCTCGTCTTCAAGGGCGGGCGAGTGCTCGCCCTGCGCCTCGGGAGGACCCGGCGCCAGTCCCTCGATCTCGACACCAACATCCGGGCGGAAGTTGTCGCGAGACAACCGGACAGAATGGCTCTTCGCGCGGAACTCGAGGCCCTGATCGAACAGAGTCGCGACAAGCTTCGCGTTGCCGCTCCGCGTCTCGCCAGGGTGCCCGCCCTCTTGTCCGCGTCGTCTGCATCGGCCTCCGTCCCGCTGCCGACCCGCAATGAAGCGATGCCGTGAAGCGCCACCCCGCGAGTGGCCGCCCACGGTGTGCGGTACACTGACCGGCAAAGCGTCCAGGGAGGAAGCCATGCGTGCGGAATTCGGAGCAGGCGGGATTCGCGGCGCAGTCTGTCTCGTGATCGGCGTGGCCCTCGGCGCGGCGTCCTACGCACTCGGCGCGGCCGGCGACCACCCGCCGATCGAGTCGATGAGGTTCGTCCTCGTCGATGCCGGGGGGGCGCCCGTTGGGTCCTTCCACCCCACCGGTCTGAACCTCGGCGACGGGAAGTGGACGTACTTCCTCGAGTCCGGGAGCGGGGGGATCTCACAGCGCAGCGAGGTCGCCCGGGGAGGGTACGCGCGGTGGCACGTGAGTCCAGTCCGGAGTCTCCTCGAATTCGGCCATGGCATTGAGAAGCCGGAATTGCGGCTACTCACCGGGCAGGAGGACAACGGGCCCAACACCACGTACGAACCGGGCGCGTCTCTCCGCCTCGAGGCCCCTGGCGCGAGTCTCGGCCTGAGCTGCCGTGGAGCGGGCAGTTCTCTGTGCGTTTCGGGGGCGAGCGGCGCGGCCGGCTTGTGGTCCGGCGGGGAGAGTCCCGACAGCCCGCTGGTCGGCGTCGGGGTCGACAGCGGCCACGGAGGGCAACCGGAGTTGGCCATGGTTTCGGGCCGCGACGGCGCCCCCGCCCTTCGGATCCTCGACCGCACGACGCGGAAGCTGCGATTCGCTCTCACCACCGACCGCGAGGGCAACGTCCGACTCTACTTCTACGACCGCGGAGGGAAGCTCACGAAGACGCTGCCGTGAGGCTCACCGAATCGGCGCCGGCGCTTCGAACGTCTGTACCTCCGAGGTGTCCCGGACGTCCCAATTCACCGGAAGCTCCTCACCAGTCGGCCGGCACAGGCCCCAGACGCCGGGGACCAGTCCCTCGATCATCGTGTCGCGGCCCGGCGTCACCCGGACCCAGAGCAGTACGTCGGCGCGGTTGTCCTTCTTCCCGACCTCGATCCGGCCGGAGGGGGGCGCACGCGCGAGCATCGACGCGGCCTTGCGCTCGGGGGTCGTCCCGGCGAGGCTCTCCTCGATCATCCGCTCCACACGGACTTCCGGCCCGGGGAAGCCGAGGTCGCCGTGGAAACCCGACCTCACGGTCTGTTCGACTCCGGCGACGTTCACGTCAGGGAAGTCGGCCGCTCCACGCGTCTCGCCCGGCTCGCGGACCGTGACCCGGGATGTCAGGCGACCGTGGGGCCAGCGGGTACCCGGTCAGGGTGACGCCGATGGGATGGCGGGCGTACCGCCATCTCCGGTGATCCTCCGGCGTCGTCCTTCGGGGTGCCCCTCGGCCGCCGGCGGGTCCGGGCGATCGCGCCCGCCGGCCTAACCGTCGCCGGGCGGGCCTGTCCCCCCCGTCGAACCCGGGCCGCCGGGCAGGAGGTTCCCCTTCACGTCCTTGAAAATCGGGTTCTCCGCCGTCCCCTCGATGATGAGGAGGCCCTTGTCGTAGAGGGCGTGGTGGCGGGGGCAGAGCAAGGCCGTGTTTTCCGCCTCCTGATTGCCACCGTCCTGGTGCGGGAAGAGATGGGCGAGCTGCGTGAAGGCGCGACGCCAGCAACCCCACACCGCGCACTTCCCGTGTGTCCGCGCCCGCACCTGCCTCTTGACCTCCGCCGGAACGTATCTGCTGTCCCCCGCCTTCGTCGGCGGGAGGCGGCGCTTGCCGGGCTTCGGTTCGCCGTCGCCGTCCCCGTCAAGCCACTTCTGCGACAGGAACTCAACGGTCTCGCCTTCCGACATCGAGTGACCGACGAAGCGAATCGCCTTGCAGCGCGCCTCGAAGAAGGTCTGCTCCCCCTCCGGCGTCATGTAGATCGTCTTCGGCACGAGCGCCTGCTTCGCCTCCTCCTCGGCGAGCGCCTTGCGCACCGCCGTCCGGAGGCTCCGCAGGTCGCCGCCCTCGGCGAGTTTCAGCCAGTTCCCTCGAACTCCGGTGAACGCCGGATGGAGCAGGATCTTCGAGACGACGTCGACGGCATCGAAGGTGAGGCGCCCATCGAGGAGCGCCGCCTCCAGATCCGGCATGGCCTCGAGGACCGCGCCGACCGAGGCGAGGGCCTTCGCCTCCTGGGGGGAGTAACCGAACCGCGCGCCGTACTCCGCGACCGAGACGCACGATTCGTAGACGAAATGCGCCGAGCGCTCCACGGCGAGGAACTGCCGCGCCAATCGGACTTCCAGAGTCCGCTTTTCGCGGCGGCCGGCGAGGATGGCCTCGTGAGCCCCGTCCTCCCGCCACGCCCGATCGACCTGGTTCTTCGGTATCGCCATGCGCACGGAACTCTAACACCCCTCGGTGACACGAACGGCCAGCGCACCCGCGAAGAGAGCCGCAGATTCGCCATAACCTGTTTCTGCGCATAGCGATAAAAATCCATTTCCACGGCGTCCTGCGGTCCTTCCGGCCCCGGCGAGACACCCTCACGGCCTTGTCCCACACCCCCGATGATCGAGGTCACACCGCCCCCCCCCCCGGCCTTCCCGGAGCTCGGGGAGAGAGGCTCGCCACGCACAAGAGCGATGCGCCACCCGTATCCCGGAACGCATCGAACCTTCCTCCAGGACCCGGATCACCTCCGACCGGGGCGGTCCGCGCCCTCATCCGCAACCCTCTTCCCGGACTCGTCGGCACGCGGGTGGTGTATTCTGGACGGGGCTTAGAGTCGGCGTTGCGCGCTCCCGGGCGGCAGGACCCGCCGCCCCTTGACAAGTTGTCGATCCTCGCCGGGAAGCCCGGGTACTACCGGTACCTGGGTCCTGCTCGGACCGATGATGGCACGCTCCTCCCTTGCCTCACGGAGCCCCCCCCTCCCCCTCGAGGGCTCGCGGGTCTCGTGGCTCACCGTGCTCGTGTGGCGCGCGGACGAGAAAGCCGGCTCGCGCCGGCAAGTAGCCCTCGCGACCGCCGGGCCTTCCGGCCGACTCCATCCCCGCCTGGCGGGTCCCCGTCATGGCCCCCCGTGGCCGGAGTAGCTTTCGATGCCGGCATCCCATCGACGATGCCGGTGGTGGTTGACCATGGCCCCGCCCATGCGGAGGGCCATCCCTGCGACGTCGCCGCCACTCGCGGGCGACCGGCCCCGGTTGAAGTACCGGAGCAGAAGCTGCCGGATCCGCGCGACCCCGTGCGCGCCCATGTCGGCGATCGCCCGGAACTCGCCTTCTCTCACCCCCGGGTAGCCCCGATCCCCGGGGAAACGCCGGTCCCCGGCGAACACGGTCCGCACGTAGGCGCCACCGAAGTTCGTCAGGGCCGCCTCGTCCCGTCCCGCCGCACGCTGGCTCTCGATGTGGCTCAGGAGACCGCGCGTCATCGCCATGGTCCCGACGAAGCCGACCGCGGCGTACGCCGCCACGGCGCCGGCCGTACCTCCCGCGGCGCACCAGGCGACGACTTCCGGCCACACGCGTGTCGCGACGGCCTGGATCAGCCGGTTCCCCGGCCCGAGCTTCAGGCTCACCTTCAGCATCTCGATGTCGACCTGGAAGGGGATGCCGCGGGCCCTGAACCGGAAGGCGGCCTCCCGGTTCAAGGGGCTCAGCTCGAACGCGACCAGCAGGAGGTCCTCGTCGGGTTCGAAGACCACCGAAACGTCCTCGGCGATGCCGCCCGGGTCATGCTCCCCACCGCCACCGAGCAGAGCCTCGACCCGGGACGGACTCCGGCCGTCTCCGGGCGGTGGGACACGCCGGCAATCCGCCCGGTGCCGGATCCCGCCCTCTGCACCGTCCGGGACCCCTGTGCGCCGACCCGGACGCCGGCGATCGGACATCTCGCCCGGACCGGGAGGCGATGGCCGGCGGCAACGGGCGGACACCGCGCTGGCCGGACGTCCAGCCGGCCCCGCCCGGGGTCGGCGGCGGGCCCGCCGATCCGGACCGGCTCACTTCGGAGCCGACCACGCGATCCGCCAGATCGTGCCGGAGTGGTCGTCGGAGACGAGGAGGGCGCCGTCGGGAGCCACGGCGATGTCGACGGGGCGGCCGTGGACCTGCTTCCCGTCGAGCCAGCCCTCAGCGAAGGGCTCGCACGCCGCCGGCTTCCCCTCCGCCATCCGCGCCATCATCACCCGATAGCCGATGGGCGCCGTCCGGTTCCATGAGCCATGCTCGGCGATGAAGAGCTGACCCCGGTACGCCTCCGGGAACATCGTCCCGGTGTAGAACCGGCAGCCGAGCGCGGCCACGTGGGCGCCCAGCTCCACCTCCGGCGGCACGAAGGCGTCCTTCGCCATCCGAGCGCCGTATTCGGGATCGGCGATCGCCTTCCCGTGCCAGAAGGGATAGCCGAAGTGGAGCCCGGACTTCGACGCCCGGTTCAGTTCGTCCGGCGGCAGGTCGTCCCCCATCCAGTCCCGGCCGTTGTCCGTGAACCACAGCTCCTTCGTGACCGGATGCCAGTCGAACCCCACCGTGTTCCGCACCCCCCGCGCGAAGACCGCTTGTCCCGTCCCGTCGGGCTTCATCCGCAGGATCGACGCGTACCGCTCGTCGTCCTCCCGCAGCACGATGTTCCCCGGCGCCCCGACCGGCACGTAGAGGAGACCGTCCGGGCCGAACGCGATGAACTTCCAGCCGTGGTGCCGGTCCTTCGGCAGGTCGTCCCGCACCACCACCGGCTCCGGCGGATCGTCGAGCTTCCCTTCGATCCCGTCGTAGCGCAGGATCCGCGAGATCTCCGCCACGAAGAGCGCGCCCTCCCGGAAGGCCACCCCGTTCGGCGAGTCGAGACCCGCGAGCACCGGGCTCACTTCCTCGGCCACACCGTCCCCGTCGGCGTCCCGCACGGCGTAGACGATCCCCTGGCCCCGCGTCCCCACGAAAAGCGTCCCCTTCGCCCCCCACGCCATGGAACGCGCCCCGGGCACCTCGTCGGAGAAGACGGAGACGGAGAAGCCCTCCGGCAGGCGGATCTTCACGGGCCTCTCGTCCTCCGCGGGGGCGGACAGGGCGGAGATGAGGAGCGGGACCAGGATGAGGACGCGGCGCATGCCGAGAGACTACCCGCTCGCCCCGGCGGCGGGCAGGACCGGCCGGCATGAAAAAGTTTACAAGTTTACAACGTCCCCAATGCGAGGCCGAAGGTGACGTTCGTCAGGAGGTTCCACGCCACGTTCGCGCCCAGCGCGGGGAGCGGGACGGGCTCGGCGGGGCGGGTGAACGCCCAGCGCAGCGCGGGGACGAGGAGCAGCGTCGGGGCCGCCGCCGCGAGCGCCGGCAGCGGCAGGAGCCCGAACGCGACCCCGGCGCCGAGACAAGCCGGGACCGACAGCGCCGCGCCGGCATACACCAGGGCCGCCCCGCGCCGGCCGAGGAGCAGCACGAGGTTCCGGCGGCCCCCCCGCCGGTCCGCCGCCTCGTCCGGGAACTCGTTCAGGAGGAGCAGGTTGAACGTCATGGCGCAGGCCGGAAAGGCCCCGATCCACGCCTCGGGCGGGATCCGCCCGGCCTGCACGAGCGCCGTGCCGATCACCGGCAGCGCTCCGAGGCCGAGACCGGCGAAGAGCTCCCCCACCCCGATCCGCGCGAGGAAGTCCGTGTAGGCGAGGACCGAGAACGCCCCGAAGGCCACGATCGGGACCATCGGCCAGCCGATCCGCACGAGGAAGTACGCGCCGGCGGCGAGACCGAGCGAGAAGCCCGCCCCGGCCACGACGAGCGCCCCGCACGGCGAAAGCCTCCCCGCCGGCAGCGTACCCGACCCCCCGGAGAACGGCGTGCGCTCCGTTTCGAAGTCGATCCCCCGCCGGTGGTCGCTCCATTCGTTCAGGGCGTTCACCGCCGCGTGCAGCCCGGCGAGGCCCACGAGCGCGATGAGCGCCGACACGAGGTCCGCCCCGCCCGCCCGCGCCGCCGCCCCCGTTCCGGCGGCCACCAGCGCCACCGGCAGAAGCAGGAACGGCGCCCGCGCCACGCCCGCGATGCCCGAGATCGTCATCGGCTCCTCCGCGCCCGATCGAAGCACGGCCCCGCCCGGCCCGGAAGGACAATCGGGCGCCGCGGCGCGCGGCGCGCTACCATGCCCGGCGTCCATGACCGACCTGCCGTGGCCCGAACTCGAGCGACTGCGCGCGCGATTTCTCGCGGGCGAGCCCACCGGCCGCCCCTACTGGGAATCCCGGGAGCAGATCGCGGCCTACGACGCCACCTTCGGCGAGCGCATCGGCTGGAAATGGGACGCCGTCCTCGCGGAACTCGCGGAAGCCGGCTGGACACCGCCCGCCGGCGCCCTGCTCGACTTCGGCTGCGGAAGCGGCGTGGCCGGCCGCCGGGTCCTCGACGCCTTCGGGGCCGCACCGTTCACGGCCCTCTGCCTCGCCGACCGCTCCCCCCTCGCCACGGAGTTCGCCGCCGAGGCCGCCGCGGCCCGCTGGCCGGGCCTCGCGATCCGGCGCGGGCGCCCCGCCGGCGGCCCCTTCACCCTCGTCGTGAGCCACGTGCTCGGCGAACTCGACGGGCGCGGGCTCGACACCCTCCTCGATACCGCGGCGCGCGCCGCGGCCGTCCTCTGGGTGGAGCCCGGCGCCCGCGACGTGAGTCGCCGCCTCGCCTCGGCGCGGGCCGACCTGGTGCCGCCCTTCTCCCCCGTCGCTCCCTGCCCCCACGACGGTCCATGCCCCATGCTGGCCCCGGAGAACGAGCGCCATTGGTGCCACTTCCTCGCGAAGCCTCCCCCGGAGGTCCTGATCGACTCCGGCTGGGTGAAGTTCGCGAAGCGGGCCGGCATCGACCTGCGGCGCCTGCCCTACTCCTTCCTCGCCCTCGACCGCCAGCCGGCGGCCCGCCCCCCCGGCGCCGCCCGCCGCATCGGCGAACCCCGGGTCGGCAAGGCCGTGGCGCGCCTCTTCCTCTGCGACCGCGAGGGTCTCCGCGAGACGGAGGTGACGAAGCGGGCCGACCCGGAGCTGTTCCGCGCGTTGCGCGCGGGCCGTCGGTGAGCAGAGGAGCGCGGACGCGGAAGTGCGCCAGACCGCCCGCGATCCCGAGGCCTGCGCCCATCCCCCCGGCCACGCCGACGAAGCGACGGGCCATCCGGACCTCTCCCGGTCCGGTTGCCCCGGACGGGTGCCTACTCCGGACTGCGTGGCGGTCGGCGCTGGCCGCGCGCGGTGCCGGTCTGGAAGGTGCTTTGCCAGTGGAAGGGGCGGCCGCCCAGGAACCAGCTCATCTCCAGCCGGTAGAGCGTCCGGCCCGCCAGGGGTTTGCAGGGCAGCACGAGGAACTTGACGTAGGCGGAGTGGCCGGGGACGCCGGCCGGGATGTCGTCCGGACGGGCGACGATCTGCAGCATCTCGCCCTCCGAGGCACCCTCCGCGCGGAGCGTTACCTTCACCTCCTCGGGATACTCGCCGTAGTTTCCCAGTGCCCCCGGCCCCTGGTACACGCGGATGGGATAGCCCCAGTCGACACTCGGGTCCCCCTGCCGGGGATCTCCGATCTCGTCCCACCAGCTGACCGGGACATCCATGGCTTCGTGGGGCGGGAAAACCGCCGGGAAGCGGGCGGCGACGGTTGGCCACTTCAGGCCGTGATGCCCCCCGAAGACCCACAGGACAGAGTAGCCTTCGCGTTCGGCGACCGCCGTCCTCGTGAAGTCCGGCGCGGCGACCTGGTAGCCATGCACCGGGGAGTCGAACCAGGAGATCGCCGGGCTCCATGGACCGGGCGGGGACAGGATGCTGGCCTTCCCGGCGATCGCCCCCTCTGCCGAGGCCCGGGGGGTGGAACCAGACTGCTCGTGCGCGCAGAGCCGGTTGGCGGCCATCCAGTCGGCGTGGGGCTGGCAGTAACGCACGCTGATCTCATCGTCGAGATCGGAAGTGACGAGTCCGTGGAAGAGCCTCTCGTCGTTGAGGTTCTCGAGTATCTTCCGTGCGCCCTGGGTCAGGCTCGTGCCGAGGGGCGTCTCGGTCAGCAGGACTGAGGAATTCCCCGGGTCATACGATCCCAGCGAAACACGTCGGGAGCCGAGAACCAGGGCGGACTGAAGGGGAACCACATGCCGCGCATCCAGAAGGCCGAACGCGTCCACGTCCTTCTCGAGGTGGAGACCGTCGAAGTCACGGTCGATGAAGACCAGTTTCCGTCCCGCGATCGTCGCGGTCTTCGCCGCGGGGTTTCCGCGATAGAGCCGTCCGAAACGGTCTCGATAAACGAGGAGTCGGGTCGTGCGGTCCACCGTCCGGATCGCGATGGTCTGCGTCTCGTGGACCTCGGAGATCGGGGCGGAGCAGTGTCGGCCGGCGTCGGTCCATGTCAGTTCGAGGCCATCAGGTCCGAATAGAGGGACGACGGAGATGGAGCCCACCGGGAAGGGGTGCCCTTCCCGGACAACCTCCTCCTCCCCATACTGACAGAACCTCACGTCGCGGAGAGTGATGTCCTTCAGGAGCGCGCGGACGGCAGGTGGATCGCCGGCGAGCGCGGGGAGGAGCGGCGCCAGTGCCAGGACGAGGACGGCGGTCTTTGCGCGCATGTCAGGGGCAGAGTATACCCTGGCGCCCCGTGTCCCGCGTTCCGGCCGACCGCTCGCAGTGATCGCGGGCCTGATGGGGAGGTCTTCCACGGCTCCGACGAACAGCAGGGCCCGCGCTGCGTGCGTCCGGTGCAGGTCTACCTCGACCTCGAGGGCCGTCCTGAGCGCGCCAGGGAGGCGGCAGAACATCTGCGTCCTGACGACGAGATCCGGGCGGACACGGTGGGCCACATACGGTCCTTGGTGGCCGCGCTCGACCAGGCCTGACCGGACCTCGCTCTCAGACGGGGTGGAAGAAGACCACGCAGAGGAGCACACCGGCCAGAAGAGCGCACAGGTGCAGAGCGATCAGGATGCCGATGGTCCTCCGGACGTCGCGCCACCGCCAGGCCCGCGCCAGGAGGAGCGCATAGACGGGATACTCGGCCAGGGCGGCGGCCACCCCCGCGAAGAACACGATCCGCGCCGCCGCACCGGGGCCCGCCTCCGGAGGGCCCGCCGACATCACGGCCATGGAGACCCCCACCGAGATCAGGTACCACGGCCAGACCACGAAGGAGAGCACGCCGAGGACGCACACCAGGGCCAGCGACCCCGTGAGGTGCGGCAGGAAGGCCGTGAGCGGGAAGAGCCCGGAGATCGCGAAGGACCACGAAAGGAAGGGCGGCGGCCGTCCCGCCCGGGGCTCGGGAGGCGTCGCTCCGGGAGCCGGGCCGCTTCGCGGCGCGGACAGGACCCACGCGGTTCCAGCCGGCCCCTCCACGGCGTCCTCGGGCACCACTGCCTCCACGCCGCAGGCGCCGCACCGCGCCCTCTCGCCCCGCCGCAGGAAGGTCGTGATCGTGCCGCCGCAGCCCGGGCAGAGGAAGGACCGTGGCATGGGTCAGGCCTCCGGGACCGGGACGAGGTGCTGGCGGCAGAGCCCGATGTTGAACGTCGTGGGCTCGGAGGGGCCGTAGAGGGCGAGGGACTCCTCGAAGTACGCAAGCGCCCCCGCATGGTCGCCGGCATGGATGGAGAGGAAGCCGAGTTCGAAGGGGAGGTCGACACCCTCGCCGATGTGGTAGTAGTTCGCGCGGACCCGCCGCAACGCCGCCCGGAACTCGACCTTCACCGCCTCGCTCGCCTCCGGCAGGTGCTTCAGGAGGCCGGCCCGGCAGAGCGCGAGCGTCTTCGCGTCGAAGGCCGAAAGGCGAAGGAGCCCGAGTGATTCCTCCACCGTCGGCAGGAAACTCCCCGACTCGAGCGACTGCGTCAGGTGGAAGTAGTCCTCCGGCCCGCCCTCCGCGACCTGCTCCCGGAATGTCCGGCGGAGCTCCGGGAATCCCTCCGGCCGCAGGTTCCGGAGGAAGACGCACACGTCCAGGTAGTCCGGCCGATGGCCGGCGAACAGGGCCGTTCCGCCCGCGCGCTCGAAATACGACCGGAACGCTCTGAAATTGACGCCCAGCGAAAAGCAGCCGTGCATGACGATGTCCGGCTCCGAGCGTTCGCGGACCTCCTCGACCCGGTGGTAGCCCTTGTCGGCGGCGAGGAGCAGCAGGCGCCCGCCGGAGTACCCGGCGAGGTGCTCGAGGGCCGCGAGCGCCGCGGAGGGGAACATCACCGTCCCCCCGTCCGCTTCCCGGGCGCAGGCCGCGAGCGGCGCGTCGAGCGCCGGATCCCGATAGACGTCCCACGGCACCTCGCGCCGCGAGAACTCGAGGCGCAGCCGGGAAAGCAGCTCGGGATCGAGCCGGTCCTCCGGCACCTCCGCGGCGAAGAGGCTCACGAGGACCTCGTGAAGCCTCCCGCCGGCGCATTCGAAGGCATCCTGCGGCACGCAGTCGAACACGTAGTTGGCGAGGACCACGAGCGGTCCGCGCGGCGCGACCTCGGACAGGGGCCGGCGCGCGACCTCCAGCCACGGGTCCGCCGGGTGACCGAGGTCGAAGTGCGCGAAGTCCACGACGCCCCCGTCCACGAACGGTTCGAACGCCGCGTGGCCGCGCCAGCAGTGCACGAGGGCCGGATTGCCGTCGGTCATCACGTAGCGGATCGGCAGTTCGCGCTCTCCCCGGGCCTGCCGCGCCTCGTCCATCGCCCGGAGGAAGAGGTAGCCGAACCGGCCGGGACCGGCGCCCAGCTCGAGGACCGTCAGCCTCTCAGCGGCACCGGCGCGCTCGAGGTCCCGGCGGAACGCGTCCACGATCCGCGCGTAGACCCGCGCGATGAACGGGTTCGTGGTGATGTAGGAAGGGACGCCGCCGGTGCTCCACGCGGCCACGCCGCCCCGCTCGAAGAACCGCCGCTGGAGCGTGAAGAGCAGGCTCTCCGAGAACCGCCTCGGGCCCTCCACCTCGACCTGCCGCGGGTCCGGATCCTGCTCCGGGACCTCGTCCATGGGGGGAACCTCACCGGGCGCCGCTACCCCTTCGACAGGTCCAGGGCGTCCTCGCGGACTCCCTCCTCGCGCGGGTAGAACATCCGCATCACCTTCGGATCGGCGCACTCCGCGGCGAAGAACCGCACCGGCCCGAAGAACTCGTCCGTCTCCTCGCCGTTGCAGGTCGGCAGGTACACCCGGAGGATCCGCGGGTCGTAGTACCGGAAGATCACCACCTTGCCCTGCGAGTCCTGGACCTTCACCAGGGACCGCAGGTGGTTCCGCATGGGGCGGAGGCTCTGCGTGGAGACGGCGAAGACCCCCCAGTGGTTCCCCCATCCCTCGCGGATCACCCACTCGGTGAAGGGCTTGCCCGGGAGGAGTTCCACCACGTAGGGCGCCACCTCGGCCACGTCCGGGTCCAGGTTCCCCTCGAACAGGCAGAACCACTCCGGGCGGTCCGCGTAGAGGTGGTCGAGGAGGTTCTCCGCCGAGGCGCCGTCGATCACGGCGTAGACCTTCTCGCCCGTGGGCGTGAACAGCGCCCGGTAGACTCCCTGGACCACCGCCTCGTCGGCCATGCTGACACCTCCGTCTCCCTCGTCGCTCCGTCACTGTCACTCAGCCCGCGGACCCCCCGCTTCGCCGGCCTGCCGTCCTAGTCCATCGTGGTCTGTCCCCCCGGGCTGCCCTTCGCCCCCTGGCCCTTGGCGGGCCCGCCCTGGGTGGAGGTGGCCTTCCCGCCCTCGGCACCCTTGGCGCTCTTGGCCCCCTGCGTACCGGTCGCCGCTTCGCCCTGCGACGAGGTGCTCTTCTTCGCCTCGCCTTCCGAAGACGTGCTCTTCCCGCCCTTCGCGCTCTTGGCCCCCGTGTCGGCCACCGCCGCCTTGGCCTCGGAGTCCACGCTCTTCTTCGCCTCACCCTCGCTCGACGCGCTCTTCGCGCCCCCCTTGGACGCCCGCTTCTGCTTCTGACGCGCGCGCTCGCACTCCTCGCAGAAGCCCGCCCCGCTGCGGGCGGCCTTCTTCATGACCTGCGCCTGGGCACCCCAGGTGGCCGGCTTCGGCGGCCGGGCGGTCGGTCCCGTCGCGACCTCTCCCGCTTCCTCCTCCGGCACTTCCT
>JALOQY010000085.1 GCA_025459285.1 Planctomycetota bacterium
AATTTCATGCAAAGAATTCGGCGTGACGACACTGGAAGAGGTACTTCCCCGGCGGGACGTTCGTTGACCCACCCACAGCACCAAGGGCCCGAGGCGAAGTGACCCCGGGAGGAGATTGATGGAGAACTCGGCGTCTGTTGTGGCCAACGGAGGTGCCTAGATGTGGCGATCCCTCATCATTCTCGCACTCACCTTGCCAGTGACATGTTCTCTCCTCGCGGGGCCAATCGCTCCGCAGGAGGAAGGACAGTCCGGAGCTTCCGTCCCTACAGAGGCTGAGACACGTCAGCTGGCTCAGAAACTCCTTACGTCTTGGCCCACCCGCCTCGAGGCAGTCTTGGCTGAGCAATTCCGGGAGCTCGGTTTTCAAAGACGATTGCTCTTGGGCGCTGTTCGAGAGCTGCGGGCGCTCGGCGAGTGCGACCTAGTCCAGACGATTGGGAAGTCGATTGTTACCGTTTCTCCCAGGTTCTGCCTCGATTGGGAGACCCTCCCAGCCCTCTTCTCAGATGAGGTCCTGGCCTCTTGTGCTTCGCGAACTGGTGACGCGGGTTTCCTTCTCGGTGTCAGCCACGCTTTGCGTGAAGCAGACTGCGGTGAGTTTCGCGGTGCTTTTCTTGTGGAGCACCTGAGGCGAGGAGATCGCATCGCTCGACACCGACGACTGCTGTCTGCCTTGCTAGCAGGCACGCAGGACGAGAGCACGAAGTCGTTTCTGTGTAGCCTCTTGAGCTGCGATGGGGCTACAAGGCCGGAGGACATGGTGCGAGTCCTGATGGATGGGGGGGCAGTACGCAACCCGATTGTGCTTGTTCTTTCAAGCTGGCTTCGACCTCTAGATGCATCATCCCTGCGACTCGTTCAGCCGTATCTCGAAGCTCCGGACCCGGCGCTGCGGACTGCTGCACTTCGCTGCTTCCAGAACGTCAGAACCATGCCTGTCGAGGCGGAATCCAGCCTAGTCCGAATTGCCCTGAACGGCGAAGTCCCCGAGAACTGGCAGGCTGCCTTTGCGCTGGGCGAGGGCGGTGGTTCCAAGAGGCTCCAAGATCTAGTGATTCCTCACTTCCTCAAGTACATGGGTGGCGACTCCACGGACGAGTCAAGCCGGCGGGCCGCCGCCATCTGCGGATTGTATGGACTGCCCACTGAGGAGCTCGGTGCTGCGCTTTGCGGGTACGTTGAGAGGCGAGGCAGCAGCGGCGAGGCCATCGTTGCTCTGTCTTACTTGACTGGACTTTCCGCTCGAGGCAGGGTGCCAGACACGGTTGTCGAGAGGGTTGGCGCTATCTACTTGTCGAGTCGTGACGCTCGGCAAGTAGATGGGAGTCACGTGGCGGAGCCGCAAGGCCCGGGCCGCGGTCTGATCCTCGCTGCTGCGTGTGCTCGTTTCCTGGTGTCGGTGGGAGAGAGGGGAGAAGAGGTCCTGGCCCGGGCTGTGGCGTCTCCGTCGCGCGATGTCCGGCTGACCGCTTCGATGGAGCTCGCAGCGCTGGACAAGCTCAGTGATCTGGTCATCAGGGCACTGAGAGCAGGACTGGCCGACGAGGACAGTGTAGTGAGAGAGGTGTGCGCACAGGGACTTGCGGGCAAGGGTCTCATCTCAGACGCTGTCTCAATGGTCTTGGCGACTGCTGCGAGTCCCTGCGATTGGTCTCATGCAGTCCTAGAGCGTGTGGCGGGCCTGCCCGGAGTACGCGAGAGGTCCATCGCCCAACTCCGGCACTGCCGGGACTCGGAGCTCACTCGGCAGATCAGGTCCGGAATAGCAGAGGCAATCCTCAGGCGGGACCAGGTTCCTGACATCGAGGATGCATTTCAGCAACTCGCCGGATGCAGTTGGGATCACATCGCAGCTGCTTCGGAAGCTGCAGACAGTCTTCTGCGGGGAACGATGCGGACGAAGGCGCTCGCGCGTTGGGCTGTGGACGGTCGCTGGTGGGTGAGGATGTGGTGCGCGCTTCTGCTTGGGACGGGAGTCCAATTGGATCTCGACGCAAAGTCCCTACTGAGTGCACTTGCGTCCGATGTAGATGATTGCGTGAGTGTCACCGCGAGCGACGCGATTGCCGGTGTCTTTCGAAGGCCCTGACGTCTGTCGTGACCCCACGGATCTTGCCGCGTTTCGCGCCCGAAAGTGCGCAAGACGTTCGCATGGTGGACGCGCCCTGACGACCGGCGCTGTCCGGTCCCGGAGGCATCCGTGTCCGAAGGAGCAGTCCCCGCGTCCACGCCGTCCCCCGACAGCCATCCCCGCTGTCCGGCGTTCGAGCGCAAGCCCGGCGCGGCGTTCCCGCCCGAGGTTCGCCAGTACGCCATCCACCTTGCCGCATCTGGCGTCCGGCGCCGCGAGATCGCCCGCCTCATCGGCGCCACCACCGAAGCTGTCCGCACCCGGGTCAGGAAGGCCCGGAAGGACAGGACGCTGCCGAAGCCCCCGGTGGTCCCCGTACCCGCGGATGCGCCGGGCGCTCCTTCGGCGCCGGCCATGCCCCCACGGGCTCCTCCTGGTCCCGGCAAAGGCCTCCTGCCGGGGTCACGAGACAACAGCACCGGGCGTTCGCCAGCCGACCTCGCCTTCCGTACCTGCACGGCAGGATCTGGCGCAACATGACACCGCTGCTTCGCGCTCGGATCAGCCGATCCAGCGGCTCCACAGGTCCCGGGCGAGACCCTCGTCGTCCACGGGGACGCCCTGCTTCCGGAAGTAGTCGCCGAGCCGCGCGAGGTCCCGCCGGAAGAGGTCGAAAGCACCGGGATGCCGCAGGGCGTCCACCACCTGCGGCAGGTCGATGATGCGGACCTCCTCCCGCCACAGGAGGACGTTGTAGGCCGACAGGTCGGCATGGACCCGGAAGAGCGACAGGAACGTCTCGACGTTCGCGAGCAGGCGGTCGAGGACCCGGCGGGCCTCCTCCGCGGGCAGGCGGAGCGAGGAGAGGGTCGGCGCGGCCCCCTCCTTATCCCCCACGAACTCCATGAGGATGGCGTTGGCCGTGGCGGCGAGCGGCCTTGGCACGTCGGCCCCGGCGGCGGCGAGGTCCGTGAGCGCCGCGTACTCGTGCCGGACCCAGGACGCCGTGTCGAGGGTGCGGCCGTACGCCGTCTTCTTCGCGAGGGCCCGGCGGCTCCGGCCATCGAGGACGAGCTTCCCCTCGCCGTCGAGCATCCCCCTTCCCTCCTTGTAGAGCGCGTCGTTGCGCATGGCCCGGAACATCCGCGGCCGGAAGACCTTCGCCGCGAGGAGCGGCGGATCGGCCCCCGGCGCGGCCCGGCAGCAGTAGACCGTGGCCTCCTTCCCGCCCTTCACGCGAAAGAGCACGTCCGTGACATAGCCGTCCTCGATGAACTCCGAAAGCGACTCGGTGAGCCACCGGCTCTCCTGATGGCCGCCGGTGAAGGTGAATCCGAACTCGTCGTGCGACGTCATCGCGATCTCCGAATGCAGTGGTGCGCGGCCCGGGAATCGGGACGCGGGTGAGCCGGAGGAAGGCGCGGACGCGCGGTGGCGGGAGATCGCCCGGCGGGGCTACGTCGAGCGTGGCCGGAGCGCGTCGGCGCGGTACCTGGTGGAGTTGCTGGCAGTCATCGAGCGCTCCTTTCTGGCCACGGGCCGGTGCAGACGGCTCCATCTTATCCCGGACGGCGGCCCCCGCCCGCTACAATCCGCGGCCATGGAAGAGAAGAAGCCGTTCCGCCCCCACGTCCCCCCGGAGCGGAGCGTCGCGGAGTTCACGCTGCGCGCCGCCATCCTCGGCTCGGTCATCGCCGTCGTCTTCGGCGCGGCCAACGCCTACATCGGGCTCAAGGTGGGGATGACGGTCTCGGCCTCCATTCCCGCGGCGGTCATCTCCATGGCGGTGCTGCGGGCGCTGCGCGGCGGGACGGTCCTCGAGAACAACATCGTGCAGACGATCGGCTCCTCGGGCGAGTCGCTCGCCGCCGGCGTCGTATTCACGATCCCCGCGCTCTTCATTCTCGGCGCGGCGCCGGGGATCGGCCGGATCTTCGTCCTCGCCTCCCTCGGCGGGCTCCTCGGCATCCTCTTCTGGATCCCGCTCCGCCGCTACCTGATGGTGAAGGAGCACGGCGTCCTGCCCTTCCCGGAGGGCACGGCCTGCGCCCAGGTGCTCATCTCCGGAGAGCAGGGCGGCTCGCGCTGGGCGCTCGTCCTCGCCGGCATCGGCCTCGGGGCGGTCTTCCAGTTCCTCGCCGGGGCGGTGCGACTCTTCAAGGCCGAGGTGGAGTGGACGATCGAGAAGTTCCACAAGGCCACCCTCGGCCTCTCCGCGGAGGCCGCGATGCTCGGCGTGGGGTTCATCATCGGGCCGCGCATCGCGCTCCTCATGTTCGCCGGCGGCGCGCTCGGCTGGTTCGTGCTCATCCCGCTCATCCACTACTTCGGGGCGGGCCTGTCCGGCCCGCTCGGGCTCGCCTCGATCCCCATCTCAAAGATGGAACCCACCGATCTGTGGAAGAGCTACCTCCGCTACATCGGCGCGGGCGGCGTGGCCATGGGCGGCCTCCTGTCCATCGGCAAGGCCCTGCCCACGATCGCCGGTTCCTTCCGGGCCGTCTTCCGCGACGTCGTCGGCGGGAAGGCCGGGATCGGCGAGGCGGCCGCGGATCGCACGGACCGCGACCTGCCCCTGAAGTGGGTCTTCTGGGGGGCGCTCGCCACGATCCTCACTCTCTGGCTCGTCCTTGGCGCGGGCGGGAAGACGCTGGTCTCGGTGGCCTGCGTCGTGGTCCTCGGCTTCTTCCTCGTCACGGTGGCGGCCCGCATCTGCGGCCTCGTGGGCTCTTCCTCGTCCCCGGTGTCGGGGATGACGATCACCGGCCTGATCGTCACGAGCCTCCTCATGGTCTCCCTCGGCTTCACCGGCGTCGAGGGCCAGGTCGCCGCGCTGACGATCGGGGCCGTCCTCTGCATCGCCATCTGCATGTCGGGGGACATCGCCCAGGACCTGAAGACCGGCTACCTCGTGGGCGCGACTCCGTGGAAGCAGCAGACGGCGAACCTCCTCGCCCTCCTGGTCTCGGCCTCGGTCATCGGCTTCACGATCTACCTCCTCGATCGTCCCCCGGCGGGGTCCGACGTGACCCACGCCCTCGCCGGCGGGACGACCTTCAAGGCCCCCCAGGCGAACCTCATGCATATGGTGGTGAAGGGGATCTTCGAGGGGAACCTCCCCTGGACGCTCCTCCTCGCGGGCATGGCGATCGCGGTGGTCGTGGAACTGGTGGGAGTCCCATCGCTCCCGTTCGCCATCGGCCTCTACCTGCCGGTGAGCCTCTCGACCCCCATCCTCGCCGGCGGTCTCCTCGGCCATCTCCTCGGCCGGGGGAAGCGGGGCGCGGAGCGGAAGGACCGCGTGGTGCTCGTCGCGTCGGGCCTCGTGGCCGGCGGGGCGATCATGGGCATCCTCGTGAACACGCTCGGGCAGTTCCTCCCCGAGCGGCCAGGCCAGTTCCTGCTCCCCGTGGACACCCACCTCGGCAGCACGCTCTTCACCGTCGCCGCCTTCGCGCTCCTCGCCGCGGGCGTGTGGCTGCTCGCCACGCGTCAGTCCACCGAGCGAACGCCGGATGGCCCGGAGCCCCCCGCCGGAAGCAGCGGGGAGTGATCCGCGGGAGCGTCATCGAGGGACCGGGCAGCGCAGCGTACTCCTCCGGCCGCCGGCGCCAGCCGTGACCGGGAGAACCCGGTCAGACCGGCAGGGTCGCCGGCGGCGCGAGGGCCCGGCCGATCGCGACGCGGATTTCGTCGATCGTCATGGGCTTCAGGAGGAAGAGCGCATCGCCGCCGCCATCCGGAATGTCGCCGGACATGAGGATCACGCGGCCCCGGAGGCCGGGCCGGCGGGCGAGGATCTCCGCCCGGCACTCTTCGCCCCGCAGGTCGGGAAGGCCACGGTCCAGGATGACCACGTCGAACTCCGCCGCCTCGGCCCGCAGGATGGCCTCCGAGGCGGTCGCGGCCTCGGTGACGGTGTGGTCCTCCGAACGGAGCACCGTCGCCACGTAGTCGCGCACCGCCTCCTCGTCGTCGACCACCAGCACCCGGAGCGCGCCCGCGGGCGGAGCGGGAACCGGAGCGGAGACCGGCACCACCCCCGCGGGAAACTCCAGCACGAAGCGCGCCCCCCCCGCGGGCGGCCGCTCGAAAAAGACCCGCCCTCCGTGGGCCTCGAGGATCTGCCGGCAGATCGCGAGGCCGAGACCGGTCCCCCTGCCGGCGGGCTTCGTCGTGAAGAAGTGCTCGAAGATCCGGTCTCCCAGTTCCGGGGGCACGCCCGGTCCGTCGTCCTCCACTTCGACGCGGAGGACCTCCGCGCCGGTCCGCATCCGGAGGACGATGCGCCCGCCCACGCCCGAGTCCCGGATCGCGTCCTCGGCGTTCTTCACGAGATTCAGCAGGACCTGGCGAACCTGATCGGGGTCCACGAGCGCGGGCGGCAGCACGTCGCCTTCCACGGAGACCGCGATGTTGTTCACCCGGAGCTGGTACTCGCGGAAGTCACGGACCTGTCGGGCGAGTTCCCCTAGGTCCGCGGGCTGGCGCTCCGGCGCGCGGCGCCGGCCGAACGTGAGCAGCGTCCGGATCGTCCGGACCATCCGCTCCGCCTCCCGGGCGGCCTTTCGCAGCGGATCGGCGAGATCCGGGGGTGGCCCCTCGTCGAGCACCGCCTGCAGATAGCCGACGACTCCGGTGAGGGGGTTGTTCAGTTCATGGGCGATGCCCGCGACGCTCTCCCCCAGCACCCTCAGACGCTCCGCCTCCAGCGCCCGCTTCTCCTCCTCGAGCCGGCCCGTCAGGTCGGAGACCATCCCGAGGACGGCACGCGCATCGCCGCCGCGATCGTGGATCCACGCCGCCGACAGTTCCACGGGGATCGTCCGCCCGTCGACCGTAACGAGAGCCGTGCGGTGCCCGGAAAGCCATCCACCTCCCTGCCTCAGGAGCCGACCCACTTCGCGGGCGGCATCGGAGCCTCCCCGGTAGAGATCGGCGACCGACCGGCCGGTGAGCCCCCCCCGGGCGGCGCCGACCAGCGCCTCCGCCGATCGGCTGGCGAAGGTGATGCGACCTTCCCGGTCGGAGATCGCGAGAGCCCCCGGCGAGGTGTCGACGACCTCGGCGAGAAAGAGCTGCGACTCCTCGAGTTCCTCGCTCCGCCCCGCCAGTTCCGCCGTGAGGCGCCGGCGGGTGACGAGGAGCCAGGCATGGCACCAGGCGGCCATCGAGCAGCCGATCAGTGGCACGCCGAGCCAGTCGAGCGGTTGCATGGGGAGGCGGGCGCCGTGCCGGTAGAGGAGCACGACAAGGGGAAGGGCGACCGGCAGGATCCAGAGCATCAGCTCGGGCCGCCGGCCGGCAAGTCTCGATCTCGGGGTCGACACCGTCGTCTGCGCCTCCTCGGGCACTCATCGACGCTTCCGGGCCGGGCGCTTGAGACAGATGGCCAGGGGCCGGGCGGGGAACGAACGGCCGTTCCGTGATCCAGTTCTTCGAGTCGGCGACGCTCGACCTTAGAATCGGGCTTTCTCGCCGCAGAGCAGGAGCCTTCCATGAGTCCCCCCAAGCACGCCTCCGATGCCGGAGATACCACCGGCGTCAAGGGCTTCTTCCACCCCACGTCCGCCGCCGTGATCGGTGCCTCCACGCGTCCCGATACGGTGGGCTTCGCCGCCATCCAGAACATGCTGACGAGCGGTTTCACCGGCTGTGTCTACCCGGTGAACCCGAAGGCGAAGAGCATCCTGGGGGTCCGCGCCTACCGAAACGTCCGGGAGATCCCGGACCCGGTGGACCTCGCCATCATCATCCTGCCGGCGGCGGCGGTTCCTCCGACGCTCGACGAACTGGGGGAGAAAGGCACGAAGCACGCCATCGTCATCTCCGCCGGCTTCAAGGAAGTCGGCGGGGAGGGTCTCGAGCGGGAGCGCGAACTCAAGGCCGCCGCGAAACGGCATGGGATCCGGGTCATCGGACCGAACTGCCTCGGCATGATCAACACGGATCCCACCGTGATGATGAATGCCTCCTTCGCCCGCGTCTTCCCCAAGCGCGGGAAGCTGGCGTTCATGTCGCAGAGCGGCGCGCTCTGCACCGCGATCCTCGAGTACGCCCGGGTGCAGGACATCGGCTTCTCGAAGTTCATCTCCTTCGGTAACAAGGCCGACGTCACGGAGATCGAACTGCTCGCGGCCCTCGCCGACGACCCGCTCACCAGCGTGATCCTCATGTACCTCGAGGACCTGTCGGACGGCGGGGCGTTCCTCCGTCTGGCGCAGCAGGTCACCCGGGACAGCAAGAACCCCAAGCCGATCCTCGCCGTCAAGACCGGCCGGTCGGCGGAGGGGGCGGCCGCCGCGGCATCTCACACCGGCTCGCTCGCCGGCTCCGACGAGATCTACGACGCGGTGCTGGAGCAGGGCGGCGTGCTCCGCGTGGAGACGATCGAGGAGCTGTTCAACTACGCCGAGGCATTCGAGAACCAGCCGACGCCGCAGGGCCGGCGGATCGGCATCGTGACGAACGCCGGCGGCCCCGGGATCATGGCCACGGACTCCGCCGTCCGGGCCGGCCTGACGATCCCCCGGTTCTCCGACTACACGCTGAAGTCCCTCCGGAACCAGCTCCCCCCCACCGCGGCGCTGAAGAACCCGGTGGACGTGATCGGAGACGCCCAGCACGATCGGTACCTCGCGGCGCTCGACGCCGTGATCGCCGACGAGAACACCGACATGCTGCTGGTCATCATCACGCCGCAGACGATGACGGACCTCGACGAGATCGCCACCACGATCGTGAACGTGGAGAGCTACTCCCAGAAGCCCATCGCCGTCTCGTTCGTGGGCCTGCCCGAAGAGTCCCGCACCGTGCAGATCCTCCGGGAACGCCTCATCCCGAATTACCCCTTCCCCGAGGCCGCGGTCCGATCGCTCGAGGCTCTCGCCCGCTACGGGGAGTGGGTCCGGCGACCGAAGTCGAAGGTCAAGACCTTCAAGGTCGCGCGCGACGCGGCGGCGAAGGTCTTCGAGAGCGAGCGCAAGGAGGGGCGCCTCAACCTGCCGGAGCTGAAGGCCCTCGAGGTTCTCACGGCCTACGGGATCCCCATCGCCCCGTACCGGCTCGCCACCGACCGCAAGGAGGCCCTCGCCGCGGCCAAGGAGCTCGGCTACCCGGTCGTCATCAAGATCGCGAGCCCGGACCTGCTCCACAAGACGGACATCGGCGGCGTGATGCTGAACCTGAAGGACGACAAGCAGCTCGCCGAGGCGGTGGACGGCATGCTCGACCGCATCCGGAGCGCGCAGCCGAAGGCGACGATCTGGGGCGTCACCGTGCAGAAGATGATCCCGAAGGGCAAGGAGGTCATCCTCGGCGCCACACGCGACCCGCTCTTCGGACCCCTGCTCATGTTCGGCCTCGGCGGCATCTACACCGAGGCGTTCAAGGACGTGGCGTTCCGGGTCGCCCCGCTCCCCGAGGCGACCGCGATGGAGATGATGGCCTCGATCCGCTCCGCGAAGCTCCTCCAGGGCTTCCGCGGGGAGGCGCCGTCCGACACCGCGGCGGCGGCCGAGTGCCTGCTCCGGCTCTCCCAGCTCGTGACGGAGTTCCCGGAGATCCGCGAACTCGACGTGAACCCGCTCGTGGTCTACGAGAAGGGGAAGGGCGCCCTGGCGGTGGACTGTCGGATCATCCTCGCGAAGGAGTCGAGCCATGCCCAGTAGATGGAAGGAAACCTACGATCAGCGCCGCGTGACGGCGGCCCAGGCGGTGGCCCGGATCTACTCCGGGGACCATCTCTTCGTCGGCACCGCCGCCGGCGAGCCGAAGCACCTCGTGCAGGCGCTGGTGGACCGGTCGGCGGAAGTCGCCGACCTCGAGCTGATCCAGTTCCACCCGCTGGGCGAGGTGCCCTACGCGAAGCGCGGGATGGAGGACCGGATCCGGATCAACTCGCTCTTCGTCTCCGACGCGGTTCGGGACACGGTGGCGGAGTGCCGGGGCGACTACACACCGGCCCTGCTCTCCCAGCTCCCGGGCCTGTTCCGGACGAGGAAGCTGCCGGTCAACGTCGCCCTCATCTCGGTGACCCCGCCGGACGAGCACGGCTACTGCTCGCTCGGCGTCTCGGTGGACATCACCCGCACGGTGGTGGACATGGCCGAACTGGTCATCGCGCAGGTGAACCCGAGGATGCCCCGGACGTTCGGCTCGTCCTTCGTCCACGTCGGCGAGATCGACCTCTTCGTCGAGCATGAGGAGGACCTCCCCATCCTGCCCATTCCCGCCCACGAGGAGGTGCACGACCGCATCGCCGCGCACATCTCGCGCCTCGTGCCGGACGGAGCGACGATCCAGGTCGGAGCCGGCCGGATCCCCAACGCGGTCATCCCCCTCCTGAACGAGAAGAACGACCTCGGCGTGCACACCGAGCTCTTCTCCGACGGGCTCATGGAACTGGCGAAGCTCGGCGTCATCACCGGCCGCCGGAAGACCTTCCACCCCGGGAAGATCGTCGCCTCGCTCGCGGCGGGCGGCCCCGAGCTGTACCGCTACCTCGACCGCAACCCCTCCGTGGAGATGCACGGCAGCGACTACGTCAACTCGATCGTGAACATCGCGGCCAACCACGCGATGGTGGCGATCAACAGCTGCCTGGAGGTCGACCTCACGGGCCAGGTCTGCGCCGACTCGCTCGGCTACCGGTTCTTCAGCGGCATGGGCGGCCACGCCGACTTCATCCGCGGCGCGGCTCTCGCCCCGGAGGGCAAGCCGATCATCGCCCTGCCCAGCACGGCGAAGACCGCGGAGGGCGTCGTCTCGCGCATCGTCCCCGCCCTGAAGGAGGGCGCCGGCGTCCTCACTACCCGCGGCGACATCCACTACGTGGTCACCGAGCACGGCGTGGCCTACCTGCACGGGAAGAACATCCGCGAGCGGGCGATGTCGCTCATCTCCATCGCCGACCCCGCCTTCCGCCAGGAACTGCTCCACGCGGCGAAAGCCCGGCGGCTCGTCTTCGCGCACCAGATCATCCCGCCCCGCGGCGTCACCTACCCCGCGGAACTCGAGACCACGGTCCGGATGGAGGACGGCATGCAGGTTCTCATCCGCCCGGTGAAGCCCACGGACGACGAGTTGATGAAGGAGCTCTTCTACTCCTTCTCCGAGAAGACCCGCTACCTCCGGTTCCATCGCGTGCTGAAGGCCATGCCCCACGCGCGCCGGCAGGTCTTCAGCAACGTGGACTACCGCGACGAGATGGCCATCGTGGCGGTGCTCGTCTCCGGCGAGATCGAGGAGCCCCTCGGGGTCGGACGCTACATGATGGACGAGGGCACGAAGTCCGCGGAGATCGCGGTCGTCGTCCGCGACGACTGGCAGGGCCGGGGCCTCGGCCGGCGGCTCTTCAAGCGTCTCGCCTCCATCGCCAAGGACCGCGGCATCGTGAAGTTCACCGGCGACGTGCTCGCCGAGAACGAAGCGATGATGAGTATCTTCCGCAACACCGGCATCCCGATGAACACGAAGCGGGAGGACGGCGTGATCCACGTGGAGGTCGACCTCACCCGGCTCTCCACCGTGGAGGTCCCCGAGCCGCCCGCGAAGAAGGCTACCTGATCCGCCGCTCCGCGGGGTCGGTCCCGAGCCGCTCGCGGTTTCTCAGATACCAGAGCGTCCACGCATCCGCCGCCGCCTCCCGCTCCTCCGCGGGGGCGGCGGCGTCGTAGTCGAAGGAGAGCCCGGTCACCGCCCGCAGCACGGAGTCGGCGAGCGCCCGGGTTCCTTCCTCGGCGTCGAGCAGCCGCGCGATGAGGAGCGGCAGGACGCGCGGTCCGAGGAGCGCGAAGTCCCGGGCCCGGTCCGGCCGGCGCGCCTCGGGGAGGCCTTCGAGTTCCGCGAAGGCCGCGTCGAGAAGCGTCGCGAAGTCCCGCTCCGAGAGCTTCTCCCCGCCGGTGAGGTCGAGGAGCGGCTGCTCCGTCGGCACGCCGAGCGCGCGGGCCGTGGCGCGCGTGAGGAAGAGCAGCGCGAAGCTCTGGTCGATGGCGTCGCCGGAGTTCGGTCCGCGCCCGGGGACAGCCATGGCCGGCCGCCAGGAGCCGTCGGGTCTCTGGGCATCCACGAGGTACTTCGCCCCCTCCGGGTACCAGCGGTGCTCCCCCACGTAGACCACGCCGGCCAGCATCCCGGCGCGCTCCAGGCCATAGAGGTAGTAGTAGTGCCACATCGGCCCGGACCGGGGATTTAGCGTCACGTCGAAGTGCTTCCCGAGCCACGCGAGTCCGTCGCGCGCGGCCTGAACGCCGTCCTCCGCGAGCGCGCGGACCTTCTCCGCCTTCAACTCCGACGCGCAGATGGCGGCCGCCGCCACTCCCGCCGCGGTCATCGAACCGGTGGGAGGCTGCCGCAGCATGTAGCCGAAACCCCGGACCCGGTCGTAACCGGGCACCCGCTCCCTCATCGCCCCGTAGGCGCCGTCCCCGCGGGTTTCCTGGTATCGCGCCACCCGCGTGCCGCTGCCTTCCTGGGAGGCGAGCACGACGCCCAGCGCCCGCCCGAAGGTCTCCTCCGGCACGCGGAGCCCCGACTTCCGGGCCTCCTTCAGGGCGAGGAGGGCGTACTGGGTGTTGCTCATGTCGACCCCCCCGCCGGGGTAGCGCCAGCCTCCGGCGGGCTCCTGCACCTCGACCAGCCAGTCCACCATCTCCTGCATCCAGGAGAGGTCTGCGTCCTCGAGGGCGAAGGGGTGCCCGTTCCGCCCGCGCCCGTACTCCGCGAGGAGCATGACGAGGACCGACACCGCATAGGTCTGGCGGGCCTCGTTCCAGTGCCGATGGAGGAATGCCATCGACTCGGCCACTCCGGGGTCGTCCTTCGGGATGCCCGAGTGGAGGAGGGCCAGCGTCGCGAGCGCCGTGGGGCCGGTCGTGTGGCCCATGCCGTAGATCGAGGGGAAAGTCCCGCCGGGCTGCCGCTCACCGGCGAGCCACTTCGCGCCACGCTCGATGGCATCGTTCACGAGCTTCCGCAAAGCCGCATCGGCCTGCTTCGGCTCCTCGCCGGCCGGCGCGGGGCCGGCGAGGAGGAGGAGCGGGAGGAGCGCCAGGCTGGCCGCGCGTTTCATGCGGGCCATTCTACTGCGAGTCAGACAGTAAGGCCCGGCGGTCGATGAGGGGGCAGGATCGCCGCTGACGAAGCCGAGGGGATGGGGTGGACTTCCGGGGCCCGGGG
>JALOQY010000086.1 GCA_025459285.1 Planctomycetota bacterium
CGATCCGGACCGGGTCCGCGGAGCACTCGAGGCCATCGAGCGCCACTGCGCCGAGGCGCTCGTGCTCGACGACGGCTTCCAGCACCTGCGCCTCGCGCGCCAACTCGACATGGTGGCCGTGGACGCCACCGCGCCCTTCGGGGGGGGGCACTGCCTGCCCCGGGGCACGCTCCGGGAGCCGCCGCGGGGACTGCGCCGGGCCCAGGTGGTGGTGGTCACTCGATCAGACCAGGTCCCGCCGGAGTGGCTGGACCGCGTGTCGCGCCGCGTGCGCCGGCTCGCGCCACGGGCCACGGTGGCCTTCGCCGTCCATCGCCCGTGCGACCTCGAGGACATCGCCACCGGGGCCCTGCGCCCGGCATCGTGGCTCACGGGGCGCGGGGTCGTCGCGGTGAGCGGCATCGGCAATCCCGCGGCCTTCGAGCGCACGCTCGCGGGCCTTGGTGCGCGGGTCCTCTTCGCGGAGCGCTTCCCGGATCATCACCACCATGACCCGGCGACGCTGGGGGAGATCGGCCGGAAGGCCTCGGCGGCCGGCGCGGAGGCCATCGTCACCACCGGCAAGGACGCGGTGAAGTGGCCGGTCTGCCCCGTCGGAAAGGGGGAGACCGCCGGCCTGGACGCGCTGAAGCTCGGCGTGCGGATCGAGTTCACCGAGGGGGTGGAGGAGGTCCGGCGACGGATCCGGGAAGCTCTTTCGCTCGCGGTTCGCCGGGAACCGGCCGGGACCGTTCACGCCCTGCGGCCCGCCGCGCTGTAGAATTCGGCCTCCCATGTCCGTCGCACGCATCCTGCAATTGCTCGAATACGGCCTCGCGCGGGCCGGTATCGCCGCCGCGCTCTCGATCGGTCCGTCGAGGGCTCTTCGCGTCGCCCGTCGTGCGGCGGACCTGCTCTACCGCCTGAACCGCAAGCACCGCGAGAGGGCCCTCGCCAACCTCCTCGCGGTGTTTCCCGATCGGACCGAGGGCTTTCGGGAGGAGACGGCCCGGTCGAGCTTCCGATCGTTCGCCACGACGATCGTCGAGTCCCTCTATCTCCACCGCGTCGCCCGGGGCGCTTCCGTGCGCCGTCGCATCACCTTCCACATCGATCCCACCGTGCCGGCCGCCGTGGCCAATGGACGCGGGGCGGTCTTCGCCACGGCCCACGTGGGCAACTGGGAGTGGACCGGCGCTCTCGCCGGGTTCTTCGGCTACCCGCTCCTGTCCATCGCCCGGCCGCTCACGAACCCCTGGCTGACCGAGTACATCCGCCGCCACCGCGAGCGCACCGGGCAGAAGATCGCGATGAAGCGTGGCGCGCTCCGGGAGTCCTCGCGGACCCTGCGCACCGGCGGTTATCTCGGGTTCCTCGTGGACCAGAGCGCCGGACGGCACGGGGTGTTCGCGGACTTCTTCGGACGACCGGCGAGCACGACCGGGGCTCCCGCCACCCTCGCGCTCAAGTACGATGTCCCGCTGATCCCCGCGGCGCAGCGCCGGCTCCCCGGGGAGTTCCGGCACGAGGTCTTCGTGGAGGCGCCCCTTCCGAGGCCCATGACCGGCGACCGGACGCGGGACGTTTTCCTGCTGACGGCGGCGATGAACGCACGGGTGGAAGCCTGGGTGCGGAGCGAACCCGGCCAGTGGCTCTGGGCCCACCGGCGCTGGAAGACGAAGCCGCCGGGAATGGAGGACGCATGCCGACCGAGCCCTTCGACCTTGGACGAGTGAAGACCACGCCCCTCGCCGGGCGCCCCTCCCTGGTCCGGACGGACCGCTTCGCCGGCCTCCCCGGCCCCGGGGCGACGGCGCGCGAACTGCTCCGCTCCCTCCCCGACTTCCTCGCCGGGCGCGGCCTCCGGGACCTCGTCGCGGCGATCGTCGCGGCGCGCCGGGGCGGGCGCGGCGTGGTCTTCGGCGTCGGCGGGCACGTGGTGAAGACGGGTTGCTCCCCGGTGGTGATCGACCTCATGGAGTGCGGCGTGATCACGGCTCTCGCGATGCCCGGATCCACGGCCATCCACGACTTCGAGATCGCCTCCGCGGGGCAGACCTCCGAGGACGTCGCGGGCCGGCTCTCGGAAGGCGCCTACGGGACCGCCGAGGAGACGGGGCGGTTCTTCGCCGGCGCCGCCGCGGCCGGGGCGGGCGGAGCGGGCCTCGGCCGGGCGCTCGGCGAGCCGATGCGGGAACTGCCCCACGCCGGCCTGAGCCTGCTCGCCACCGCCGCGCGCCTGGATCTGCCCGCCACGGTCCACGTCGCCGTCGGCACCGATACGGTGCACCTGCATCCCGCGGCGGACGGCGCGGCCCTCGGGGCGGCGAGCCATCTCGACTTCCGGATCTTCACGACCGTCGTCTCGCGGCTCGCGGGCGGCGTCTACGTGAACGTGGGCTCCGCGGTGATGCTGCCGGAGGTATTCCTCAAGGCGGTGACCGTGGCGCACAACGCCGGGGAGAGGCTCGAGGGGCTCTTCGGCGCGAATCTCGACATGCTCCGGCACTACCGGACGCGGGTGAACGTCGTCAGCCGGCCGGTCGAGCGGGGTGTGGACATCGCGGGCCACCACGAGATCATGCTGCCGCTGCTCCGGCTCATGGTGCTCGGGGAGATGGAGGAGGATCGGCGATGAGTCTCGCGGAAACGGTACGGAACCTCGGCGCCCCCCGCCTCGTCGTGGCGGGGGACGTGATGCTCGACCGGTACGTTTTCGGCGCGATGGAGCGGATCTCGCCCGAGGCGCCGATCGGCGTCCTTCGGGTCGCGGAGGAGGAGGTCCGGCTCGGCGGTGCGGGCTCCGTGGCGCGAAACCTCGCGGTCCTGGGGGCGAGAGTCACGCTCTGCGGGTTTCTCGGCACCGGTCCCTACGGCGACGACTTCCTCGCGCTCGCCGCGGATGCGGGGATCGACACCGGGAGGGTGCGACGCGTCCCCGGCCGCCGGACGTCGCTGAAGACGCGGCTCATCGCCCGCCGGGGCGCGGGCGGGCAGCAGGTCCTTCGCGTGGACCGGGAAGACGACTCCGCCTATCCGCTTTCCGAGGATGCGGCGCTGACGCAGTCGGTGCTTCAGGCCCTCGGGGAGGCGGACCTGCTCGTGCTCTCGGACTACGCGAAGGGGGCGCTGTCCCCGAGTCTCGTCCGGACCGCCATCACGGCGGCCCGCGCGAAGGGGATCCGCGTTCTCGTGGATCCCAAGGTCCCGGGCCTCATGGACGAACGCTACCGGGGAGCGTCGGTCGTCACTCCGAACCGCGTGGAGGCCTCGACCTGCGTGGGCTTCCGGATCGACGGACCCGGCTCCGCGAAGCGGGCGGCGCGGCTCCTCGCCGAGGGGCAGGACCTGGAGGCGGCCGCGATCACCCTCGACCGCGACGGCATCTGTCTCTACCCCCGGGGCGGTCCGGGGCAGCTCTTCGACATCTCGCCGCGCGACGTCTACGACGTCACCGGGGCGGGGGACATGGTGATCTCGGCGATGGCGATGGCGCTGTCCGCGGGCGCCTCCCTCGGCGATGCCGTGCGGCTCGCGAACCTCGCCGCGGGGCTCGAGGTTTCGAAGCTCGGAGTCGTGCCGATCAGTCGGGAGGAACTGCTGGAAGCCCTCCATCAGGAGGAGTCGCCGGGCCGGGGGAAGGGGCGGTCCGCCGCGGAACTCGCCGACCGGCTCGCGGCCTGCCGGCGGCGGGGACAGAAGATCGTCTTCACCAACGGCTGCTTCGACCTGCTGCACGCGGGCCACGCGCGGCTCCTCTCCTTCGCCCGGTCCCAGGGGGACGTCCTCGTCGTGGGGCTCAACTCCGATGCCTCGGTGCGAAGGCTCAAGGGCGAAGGCCGGCCGGTGACGCCGGAGGCGGAGCGGGTCGAACTCCTCTCCGCGCTCGGCTGCGTGGATCACGTGCTCGTGTTCGACGAGGACACGCCGCAGCAGGCGGTGGAGCAGGTCGCGCCGGACGTGCTGGTGAAGGGCGAGGACTGGCGGGAGAAGGGCGTGGTGGGCCGCGAGTTCGTGGAGGGTCGCGGCGGGCAGGTGATCCTCTTCCCCCTGACCCCCGGCCGCTCCACGACCGACATCCTCCGGCGCCTCGCCGAACGCCCGCGGGAATGACGCCCGGGTGGACCGGCGGGCCGTCGCGCCGCGGCCCGTCCCGCCGGGCGGGGGAAGCCGGGACCCGGAGCGGGCCGCGGGAGTAGGATGCGCGAGTGGACGAAGCGGTCGACAGCGCGGGCGGCGGGCCGGGGACCCGGCGGTGGGCGGTGTTCCTCGACCGGGACGGGACGCTGATCGAGGACCCGGGGTACCTCTCGCGGCCGGAGGGCGTGCGCGTGCTGCCCGGCGTTCCCGCGGCGCTGCGGCGGCTCCGGGCCGCGGGGTGTCTGCTCGTTCTGGTGTCGAACCAGTCGGGGATCGGCCGGGGCTACTACGCCGAGGAGGATTACGCCCGCGTTCACGCCGCCACGGAGGCGGCGCTGGGGTTCCGGTTCGACGGGGAGCGCCACTGCCCCCACCACCCGGATTCGAAATGCTCCTGCCGCAAGCCGGCCCCCGGTATGCTCCTCTCGGCCGCGCGGAAGTTGTCGATCGACCTTCGCCGGTCGTTCGTCGTGGGCGACCGGGAGAGCGACGTCCTGGCCGGGCGGGCGGCCGGATGCCGGGCCGTCCTCATCGGCCCGGGGCCGGCGCCGGAGGGCGTCCTCACGGCCCCGGACCTCGCCGGCGCGGCGGACCTGATCCTCGCGGAGATGCCATGACCGAGCCGGACCCGGATCGCCTCGCGTCGATCGTCGCCCGCTTCGCGGGCCGCCGCCTCTGCGTCACCGGCGACCTCGTCGCCGACCTCTACCTCCGGGGCGTGCCCGTCCGGGTTTCCCGGGAAGCTCCCGTCCTCATCCTCCGCTACGAGGGCGAGGAGCTGATCCCCGGCGGGGCCGCGAACACCGCGAACAACGTGCTCGCGCTGGGCGCCGAGGTCTTCCCCGTGGGCGTGGTGGGGGACGACGAGCCCGGGCGGGCGGTCCTCCGGTACTTCCGCGAGCGGCGGGTGGATGTCTCCGGGATCGTCGTGGCCCGCGACCACCCGACGATCACCAAGACGCGGATCATGGCCGGAGCGCCGACTCGGCACCCGCACCAGGTCGTGCGCATCGACCGCGAACCGGGGACCGAGTTGCCGCACTGGGCGACGGAGCAGGTGGCCGGCCGCCTGCGCGCCGTCGCCGGGCGGGCGGAGGGTTTCGTCTTCTCGGACTACGGATACGGCGCCGCCACGCCGGAACTGGCGGCGACCGTGGCCGGCCTGCGGGTCGCCGACTCCCGGGCCCGGATCGCCCGTTTCGCGGGCTTTACCGCGCTCACTCCGAACGAGGAGGAGGCCGCGGAGGTGGCCGGAGCCCCGGTCTTCACCGAGGAGGAGACGCGGCGGGCCGGCCGGGCGCTGCTCGAGGCCTCCGGCGCGGAGAACGCGATCATCACGCGGGGGAACAAGGGCATGGCCGTCTTCTCGCGGGCCGGGCGCGAGCGGTTTCTCGCCGCCTCCGGCGCCGAGGAGGTGACCGACGTGACCGGCGCCGGCGACACGGTGACCGGAGTGCTCGCCCTTGCCCTCGCCGCCGGAGCGACGGCGGAGGAGGCGGCGATCCTCGCCAACCATGCCGGGGGCATCGTCGTGGCAAAGCCCGGCGCGGCGACGCTCAGCCGCGACGAGCTGCTCGCGAGGCTCCGGTGACCGCGCGGTTCGTGCCGGACCAGGAGGAACTGCTGCGGATCGTGACCGCCCACCGCGCCGCGGGCCGGACGATCGTCTTCGCCAACGGTTGCTTCGATCTCCTCCACGTCGGCCACGTGCGCTACCTCCGCGGCGCGAAGGCCGAGGGGGACGTCCTCGTCCTCGCCCTGAACGACGACGCCTCGGTGCGGAGGAACAAGGGCCCGGGCCGGCCGCTCCAGCCGGAGCGCGAACGCGTCGAGATCGTGAGCGCCCTGGAGATGGTGGACCTCGTGACTCTCTTCGGCGAGCCCACGGTGGACCGCCTGCTCCGGCTCCTCACGCCGGACGTGCACGCCAAGGGGACCGACTACACGCCGGAGACGGTGCCGGAGCGGGAGACCGTGCTGGGCTTTGGCGGCCGGATCGCCATCGTCGGCGATCCGAAGGACCATTCCTCCTCGGGCCTCTTCGACGCGATCCGGAAGGGTTGATGGAGGGGTTCCGCGTGGTCGAGCGGTACCGCGAGGTGCTCGACCGCGCGGCCATCCGGGACTTCGCGAGCGCGATGGCCTTCTCCGGCGGCGTCCTGGTCAACGCGCATCGCGGGCGATCGGTGGTCCGGGTCGAGGGCTCGATCTACCTGAAGCGGTTCGTCCTGCGGCCGGGAGAGGCGGAGCGGGAGGAGCGGGCGATGGCGCTTCTCGCCGCGGGGCCGGGGCCGGCTCCCGTTCCCGTCGCCGCGACGGGTCGCGGCCCCGGGGGGGCGTTCCTCGCCACCGCGCGGCCCGAGGGGGCCGTGATGCTCCGCGAGGCGCTCCGGGTCCTCGCCGGCCGGGCCCGCCGGGACCTCGCCCGTGCGCTCGGGACGAAGCTCGCGGCCCTGCACGGGCGCGGGCTCACGTGCCCCGACCTGCTCGCGCACCACCTGCTCGTGCGCGGAGACGGCGAGGTCTTCCTCCTCGACGCCGGACGCCTCGCCCGGCGCGGGGGATGGCGGGGGGCGGCCCGGGACCTCGCGGCCCTCGATCTCTCGCTGCCTTTCGGCCTCGCGAGTGCGAGCGACCGCCTGCGGTTCCTGGTCGCGTACCTCGGTGGTCCCGGGAGGATCCGGGAGTGGGCGGGGCGGATCTCCGCCGCCTTCCGGAAGCTCGACCGCCGGAGCCGGCACCGGACGAAGCGCTTCGTCGCCGCGCCGGCGGATGCCGAATTCCTGGCCGGCCACGGCGTCCGCGACTTCGCCGGGCTCCTCTCCTACGCAAGTCCGGGAGCGGTGTGCCGGCGGGTCCTGCCCGATCGCGAGAACTGGCGGGTCGAGCTGGGCGGGAGGACCCTCTTCGTCAAGCGGCACCGGCCGGTCCGCGGGCTCGGGAAGACCCCGGCCGCCGGGGAGTTTGAAGCCGCTCTGATGCTCCGGCGTCTCGGCATCCGGGCCATGCGCCCGGTGGCCTATGGCGAGGACGTGCGGGAGGGTTCGGCGATCTGGGTGGACGGCGCGCCGGGCGAGCCGCTCGACGACCTCCTCGCTCGCGGGGCCGCGCCGGCGCCCGTGAGGCGGGAGTTGCTGCGGGAAGCCGCCGGGATCCTCGCGCGCCTGCGGAGGTTCTCCGTCCACCACCGCGACTTCTACTGCTGCCATCTCATTGCCGATCTCTCGGCGCCCGCGGGCGCGCGGATCACGCTGATCGACCTCCAGCGGGTCCGCCGGAAACCGGGGCTCCGGGAACGCTGGTTCGTGAAGGACGCCGCCCAGCTCCTCCACTCCGCGCCGCGTCCGCCGGTCACGCGCACGGATGGCGTGCGGTTCCTCCGCGCGTACTTCGGCGTCGATCGCCTGGGCCCGCGCGAGAAGTCCTTCGCCCGCCGGGTGCTGCGCAAGGCGGGGACGTTGTAAACTTGTAAACTTTTCCCCCGCGAGACTCCCGGGCGGCGCCGGTCCGTCGGGCGGCCGGTCGGCTCCTGTCCCACGGGGTGCGGATGGTGGCGCGCGAGGACGGGGGATCGGGTAGAACGGGGTGTAGTACACTGCGGGTGGGTGTCGCCGGGCGGGACGGTGTGCCGGACTTCTCATGCGGATCGCGTTCGTCGTGGATCGTTTCCGGCCGGGGAAGGGCGGGCTCGAGCGGTGGCTCGGAGCCTTCGGGGAGCACCTCGCCGCGCGCGGGGACGAGGTCAGCGTGGTGAGCATGGATCGCGATGTGCCCCCGCCCTTCACCCATCTGCGGATCGCGCCGCGCGGGCTGACCCGGGTCCGCCGGGACCGCGGATTCGCCGAGGCCGCCGCCGTGGCCTGCGCGCAGGCGGGCTTCGACGTGGTGGCGGGCCTCCGGCACTGCCTCTCCTGCACGGTCTATGTTCCCCACGGCGGATCGGCCGCCGCCGCCTTCGCCGGGGAACGCGGATCCCCCCGGGCGCGCAACTTCGTGGCGCTCGAGCGCGCCCTGCTCGACGGCCCCTCTCCCCCGAAACGGATCCTCGCCGTCTCGGAGGCCGTGCGGCGGGACCTCGCGGCGCGGTACCCGGCGATCGCCCCCGCGATCCGGGTGGTGCCGAACGGGGTGGACCTCGGGCGCTTCACCCCGGAGGGGCGCGAGCAGGCCCGGGCGGCCCTCGCGCCGGCGGGCGGCCGGGTGCTCCTCTTCCTTGCCGCGAACCCCCGGCTCAAGGGTGTCGCGACGGCGAAGCGGGTCTTCGAGGTCCTCCGGGCGCGCGGCGCGGCGGACCTGCTGCTCCTCGCGGGTGGGCGTCCCGGGCGTCTCCGGGAGGGGATGCGCTGGCTCGGCCATCTGACGAGGCCCGAGGAGGCGTACCGCGCGGCGGACCTCCTGCTCCTTCCGACCCGCTACGACCCGTTTCCGCTCGCGCTCCTCGAGTCCCTCGCGTGCGGCACCCCGGTGGCGACGACCGAGGCGAACGGTGCCCTCGACCACGTGGGCCGGACCGGGCCGGTGCGGGCGGTCGAAGATCCCGGCGACGTCGGGGAGTTCGCCCGTCTTTCGGCGGAGATGCTCGCCGGCGCGCCGCGCGCCGAGGCCAGGGCCCTGGCGGAGCGGTTCGACCTCGGACGGAGCTTCGACGCGGCGGCGGCCGTCTTCCGCGAGTCGGCGGGCTGAGGTGGACGCCCCGCTCCTCCATGACCGGCTCTTCGCGCGGGCGGCGGATCGCCCGGAGGCGCCGTTCCTCGTGGAACGAGGTCGGACCACGAGCGTTGCGGAGATGGCCGGTCGAGTGGCCGCGCTCGCGCGGGTGCTCGCGGACCTCGGCGTCGGACGGGGAGATCGGGTCGGGATCTGGCTGCCCCGTTCGCGGGAGGCGGCGGAGGCCTTCCTCGCGACGACCCTCCGTGGGGCCGTCGCCCTGCTCGTGCATCCGGCCTGGACCCGGGACATGGCGGTGCGGGCGCTCCGGGCGGCGCCGGTGGAGGTGCTTCTCTCCACCGCGCGCTTCGCGCGGAGCCTCGCGGACCGCACGGACTTCGCGGCGCCCCGGTCTGTCGTGACACCCGACGGACCGCCCGGTCTCCTCTGGCCGGAACGCCCGGAGCACCGGGGCCCACCGGAGGGGCTGGCCCGGGCGGAGGATACCGCGGCCATCCTTCCGGTCCCCGGAGAGGAGGGCGGCCTCCTTGGCGCCATGCTGTCCCACGCGGGCCTCGTCTCCGGCGCGACGGGTCTCGCCCGGCACATCGGTCTCTCCGCGGCGGATCGCGTCCTCTACTTCGGCTCCCTCGCTTCCGGCTGCGGGCTCGAGCACGTCGCGGCGGCCCTCTCCGCGGGGAGCGCGCTCGTGCTCGAGACCTCGCCGATGATGGCCGACATCCTCGACGCCGTGGCGACGAAGGAGGCGACGGTCCTTCCCGGCCGGCCCGAGGTGTTCCGGGACCTCCTCTCGGCCCTGCGGCACAGGAGCGAGCCACTGCCCCGGCTGCGGGCCGCGGTCTGCGCCGGGGCGGCGCTGCCGCCGCCACTGGTCTCGTCGTTCCTCGCCCGCCTGCCCGGCACGGCGCTCCACCTGACCTACGGGCTGACCGAGGGCCAGCGGGTTTCGGCGGTCCCGCCGGAGCGGTTGCCGGCGGCGGCGGGGACCCTGGGCGTAACGCTTCCCGGCGTGGAGGTCCTGCTCGTGGACGGAGCCGGCGGGGTGGGGGAGGAGGGCGAGATCGCGGTGCGCGGGCCGCAGGTCTTCTCCGGCTACCTCGGCGACGAGGCGGCCACGAAGCGGCGCCTCCGGCCCCTCGCGGGCGGTGGACCGGCGCTGCTGACCGGCGATTTCGGCCGCCGGGAAGGAGGCCTGCTGCGGCTCACCGGACGGCGTTCGACGCCGCTCCGCTCCGGCGGAGAACGGGTCGACGGCGAGGAGGTGCGCAGGGCGCTGCTGTCGTGCGACCTCGTGGCGGCGGTCTCCCTGGCCGGCGGCGTGGAGGACGACGGCCTCGATTGCGTGCGCGCCGCAGTGACGTTCCGCCCCGGCGTCCCCCCCGACCTCCCGGCAGTGCGGGCCCACCTCCGTCGCCGCCTGCCCCCCTTCATGCTCCCCGTCCTCCACGTGACGCACCCGGGGCCAGGCCCCGAACCACCATCTTGACGCACCCGGTGCCAGACCCCTGGCCCGGGGGCATGAACCCGGGCCGAACGGCCCGGATCACTTCACGCGGAAGATGAAGTCGACCTCCACCGCGGCGCCGAGGGGCAGTTCGGAGACGCCGATGGCCGCGCGGGCGTGCCGTCCGCGGTCTCCGAACACGGCCACGAGCATGTCGCTCGCGCCGTTCAGCACCTTCGGCTGGTCGGTGAAGCCCGGCGCGGAGCGCACGAATCCGTTCACCTTCACCACCTGCAGCACGTTCCCGAGATCGCCCACCGCGCTCTTCGCCACGGCGAGACCGAGGAGGCAGCACGCCTTCGCCGCCTCCTTCGCCGCCTCGAGATCCAGGTCCCGTCCGACGACACCGGTGATCAGCTTCCCATCCTTCATCGCGATCTGGCCGGCGGTGAAGACGAGGTCCCCGGCTCTCACGAAGGGGACGTAGTTGCCGGCGGGTGCCGGAGCGGGGGGAAGGGCGAGGCCGAGGTCGCGGAGCCGTTCTTCGATCGTCATGCATTTCCTTCCCGGCCGGCGGGACCCGTGCCGGCGCTGACACCTTGCCTCGCGCCGGAGGTCACCGTGCCGGCGACAAGAATGTGCCTGCCACCAGGGGTCACTCGAAGAGCTTGAAGGAAGCGAGGGCCTTCTCGAGCTGGGCGACGATCTCCTCTGAGACGCCGGACCGCTGCCAGGAGCAGAGGATGAACATCGTGCTGCCCATCGTGACGAAGATGTTCTTCATGCGCGCGATGGAGCCGTACGTATCGATCCCGGCGAAGGTGTGCATGCACCCCTTCTCCTTGCCGACGCGGTACTTGTCGTCCTCGACCACGGAGTCCTTACGGATGTCCCGCCACGTCTTCCGGTAGCTCTCCATGTACTCGTCGGCCTTCTGCGCGGCGGTGAGCCCGGTCGTGTTCTCGTAGCACATGAGGTAGATCTGGGCCTGCACGCCGGCCTCGGGGACCTGGACCTTCAGGATGAAGCGGTAGGCCTTCTCCGAGCGGTCGAAGAACCACTCCTTCGCCGGCTTCTCGATGGAGAAGCCATATCCCGGGTCCTTCCAGACCTGGAGGGTGGCGAGGTCCATGTCCTTGTGGCCGGGCTTCCAGGTCTTCTCCTCCATCTTCCAGAACCGCATCCACGCCGGCGCATCCCGGAAGTCCCAGCCGGTCAGTTCCTGGAGGGCATTGATGATGCCCGGCTTCGACTTCGCCAGCAGATCCCGCGTTTCGCTCGACACGTTGGTGCCGCTCTGTCCTCCCGATCTCGGGGCGGTCAGGTCGAGGAGCTTGATCAACTCCTCCACGGAAGCCCGGGCCGGGATCTTCCCGAGGCCGTAGGCCGCGGCCGCGGCCACCTCGGAGTCCTTGTAGATCCACTTCTTCGCGATGTCCACGAGGAGTTTCGAGGACTTCGGGTCCCCGTACTCGCCGATGGCCTTGACCACGGCGGCAAGGGCCTTCGGCTCCTTCTCCTCCGCCTTGACCATGGCGTTGAGCTTGCTGTAGAAGCTCTTGTCCTTCAGCATCCCGACGGTGGCGATGGCGGCGCACTTGACCGCCAGGCTGCGGTCGGCCATGAACTTCGCCACGGACTTGACCGCCTCCTCCTCCTTCGAGCGGGCCATGGCCTCGAGCAGCTTGACCTTGCCGGCTTCATCGGCGGTCTTCATCTGCTCCTCGAACTCCGCCACCGTGGGCGGCGGCGGCTCCGCGGGGGGGAGCTTCTCGTCGGGCTTCTCCTCCGCGGGCTTTTCGGGGTCCTGACCGTCCTGACCGTCCTGACCATCCTGACCGTCCTGACCATCCTGACCATCCTGGTTGCCGCCGTCCTCCTCGAATCCGCCGTCCTGGGCGGCGAGGGGGCCCGGAGCGAGCACGAAGGGCAGGGCGATGAGGGCGAGGATCGCGAGCAAAAGAGCGCCATGACGCATGGTCGGCCTCCTTTTCGTTGGCATTCAGGCGATTATAGCTGCAATCCCTATACCTGAGACCAAACGAAGAAGGCCCGGCACGAACCGGGCAGGAGACCGGAAGACTGCACCCGGAGAGCGACATCAACCGCTGGGCGGTGTCCACTTTCGTGGAACGCCGGGCCCGCGAGGTGCTCCCCGGCGCCCGCGTCCTCGACGCCGGGGCCGGCGAGGGCCGTTACCGCCCGCTCTTCGCGGGGACGCGCTACGTGGCCGTCGACCTCGCCGTGGGCGATCCGGCCTGGGACTACGGCCGCCTCGATGCGCGGGCCGACCTCGGGCGCCTGCCCTTCGCCGGAGCGTCCTTCGACCACGTTCTCTCCACGCAGACGCTCGAGCACCTTGCGGATCCCGGGGGATTTCTCGCCGAGGCGCACCGGGTCCTCCGGCCCGGGGGGACGCTCTTCCTCACCGCCCCGATGCTCTTCCGCATGCACCAGGAGCCCCACGACTACTTCCGTTACACCCGCCACGGTCTGGCCCTGCTCCTCGGGCGCGCGGGCTTCGCGGTCGAGTCGATCACGCCCCAGGGCGGCTACTTCTGGTTCCTCGCCGACGCGATCCGCCCGCTCCACCGGCGGCTCTTCGGGAAGGAGCGGCCCTTCCTGTTCCGTGCGCTCGCCGCACCGCTCGTCCTCGTGAGCAAGTTCCTCTTCACGGCCCTCCTGCCGTGGGTCCTCTTCCGCCTCGACGGCCTCGACACGAAGCGCACCACGACCACCGGCCACGAGGTCGTGGCGCGGAGGCCCGAGTGAAGCGGATCGCCGTTCTCACCGAGGATCCCGCGGGGCCGAGCGCCCGCCACCGCTGGACCTACCCGGCCGAGGGACTGCGGGCCGAGGGTTTCGAGGTCTCGCTCCATCCCGTGGAGCCCCGGGAGACGAGGCCGGCGGCCCTTTCCGCCGCCGCCGCCGCCGACATCACGGTCGTCCACCGCAAGCTCTTCCGCCTCGGCGACGTCCGGAGGCTCCGGCGCGCCGCCGGGACGCGGCTCGTCTTCGACC
>JALOQY010000087.1 GCA_025459285.1 Planctomycetota bacterium
CGCCACGATTTTCCCCTCGGAACAGTACCCGGCGTCCGCCGAAACCTGCGGAATCCGGGAAACAAGCAGCCTGTCGGGGCCAGGGACGATCTCTGCGATGCGACCCTCATCCCCGACGGGCTGCCAGGTTGCGCCCTCCTCGCCCCTTGCGCCGACGGGCGGCCGGCGCACCGGCTCCGCCCCCATTTCGGGCCATCGGCTCCCGGCACCGGGAGGCTACAATGCCGGCCCGTTATAGGAGACCGGTCATGACGAAGACGCTCGGCGAACTTGCCGCACTCGTCGGCGGGACGGTGGAGGGTGACCCCTCCCTCCCGATCTCCGGCGCATGCTCGGCGGCTTCCGGGGCGCCGGACCGCATCGCCTTCGCCGAGAACTCCGAGGCCCTCGCGGCGGTCCTCGCCTCGGCGGCGGGCGCCGCGATCGTCGACCGGATCTCCCCCGCCGCGGGGAAGCCGCTTCTCCGCGTGGACCAGCCGCGCGCCGCCTTCATCGCGATCCTCGGCGCCCTCCACCCCGAGCCCCGTCCGGCCCCCGGCATCCATCCGGGAGCGCTGGTGGACCCCTCGGCGGAGCTCGGCGCGGGCGTGAGCGTCGGCCCCCACGCGGTGATCGAGGCCGGCGTGGTCGTGGGCGAGCGGAGCATCGTCGGCGCGGGCTCGGTCCTTTCCGCGGGCTCGCGGATCGGGCCGGACTGCCGACTGGTGGCACGCGTGGTCCTCTACCCGCGTACCGTGCTCGGCGCGCGAGTGATCGTCCACGCCGGAGCGGTCATCGGCTCCGACGGGTTCGGCTACCAGGACACCCCGGAAGGCAAGCGGAAGTTCCCCCAGGTCGGCACGGTGGTCGTGGGGGACGACGTGGAGATCGGGGCGAACACCACGATCGATCGCGGCGCCATCGACGAGACGGTGATCGGGGCCGGCACGAAGATCGACAACCTCGTCCAGATCGCCCACAACGTGGTGATCGGGAAGCACTGTGCCATCTCCGCCCAGTGCGGGATCGCCGGCTCCACGCGGATCGGGGACCGGGTCATCCTCGGCGGGCAGGTAGGTGTCGCGGACCACGTCACGATGGAGCCGGGCACCATCGTGGGCGCCAAGGCGGGCATCCCCTCCGGCAAGAAGCTCCTCTCCGGGGTAATCTACTGGGGCATCCCGGCCCGCCCCCTCGCGGAGATCAAGCAGCGCCATGCGGACCTGGGCCGCATCCCCCGGCTCTTCGAGCAGCTCACGGCCCTCGCGGAGCGCGTGAAGGCGCTCGGGGAGCGCGGCCGGTGAGCGGACGGATCCGCCTCGGCACCTCGTCCTGGTCCGCGAAGGAGTGGATCGGCCCCTTCTACCCGCCGGGGACGAGGGCGGCGGACTTCCTCGGCGAGTACGCGAAGGTCTTCGATGCCGTGGAGGCGGACACCACCTACTACGGCGTCCCGACCCGCGACATGGTCTTCGGCTGGCGGCGGCGAACCCCCGAGGGCTTCACGATGGCCGCGAAGTTCCCCCGCTCCGTCTGCCACGGCGGGACCGCCGCGAAGCCCGACCCGGCGAAGATCCTCGACCTCGAGGCCACGGCGAAGGACCGCGACGCCTTCCTCTCGGCGATGTTCGTCCTCGCTGACCGCTGCGGGCCGCTGCTGCTCCAGTTCCCGTACTTCAACAAGACCGTCTTCGCGACGAAGAAGCCGTTCCTGGAGCGCCTCGACCGCTACCTCTCGGCCCTTCCGCCGGACTTCCGTTACGCCGTGGAGATCCGCAACAAGAGCTGGATCGGGCCGGACTTCCTCGACCTGCTCCGCCGTCACGGCGCGGCCTTCGTCCTCGTGGACCAGGCGTGGATGCCGCACGCCGACGAACTCCCGGATCGCCTGGACCCGCTCACCGCGGACTTCTCCTACATCCGCCTCCTCGGCGACCGACCGAAGATCGAGGCGATCACGAAGACGTGGGACCGGGAGGTGATCGATCACGGGGAGCGCCTCGCCCGCTGGGCGGAGGTGATCCGCCGCCTCGCCCCCCGCGCCAGCGAGGTCTTCGTCTTCGCGAACAACCACTACGCCGGCCACGCCCCCGCCACCGTGCGCCGCCTGAAGGCCCTGCTCTCCGCCCCGTCCCCCCCGAAAGACCAAGTTTCTTAATATCTGACTTCACTTTCTCAATCCATGCGCCAGGTGGAGGACGCCGAGCGCCTCCTCGACGCGCTTTTCGCTCCGGGACCGGCGGGGGCCTCTCCGCGGTTCCTCCGCGTGACGGTCACCGGCAAGTCGAGCGTGAACGTGCGCGTCCCCCTCGCGCTCCTCCGCAGCGGCATCCGGCTGGCCCAGGTCCTGCCCGGGGAGGCCCGGGACGCCGTGGGCAGGGCGCTCGGCGAGAAGGGGTTCTCCCTCGACGTCCTCGGCGGCAAGCCGGCGGACGTGGAGTCCCTGATCGCGGCGCTCGCCGACCTGACCCTGGACGTCGAGGACGGCGAGGACCACGTGAGGGTCTTCTGCGAGTAGGCCCGCGGCGGGAATCCCGGCGGACTGCGCCTGGGGCTCTCACCCCCCGGTCAGCGGGTCGCGGGGTCGAGGGATCCGCCCCAGTTGCCGGTCGTCCGGACCTCGCCGGCCGAAACATCGAGAGTCACGCTCCCGTTGCCGCGGAGCACGGTGAACTTCGCGGTCTTCTTCGACACCGCGGCCTGCAGCAGTGAGAACATGTGCGAGCCGCCCTCGAACTCCTGGCCGTCGATCCCGATCACGAGGTCGCCGGTCTCGAAGCCGGAGCGGGCGAGGAGCCCCTCCGGGTCGGCCACCGTCACCCGGAGCGCGTTCTGCGCCCGCGGGTCGAACCGGACCGTCGTCGCTCCGGGGAGCGTGATGTCCATGGAGCTGTTCTCGCCGTCCCCCCGCCATCCCCAGAGCTGGTAGCGGCCCGCGGGCAGGCCGCGGAAGGTCACCTGCCCGTCCGGGCCGGCCTCCCCGGAGACCCCCCATCCGTAGCGCTCGTCGGGCATCGAGAGGTAGAACTCCCACCGTGCCTCGTCCCCGGTGTCCCGCGGCACCGTCACGTCATAGAGCGGCGGGACCCGCAGCGCGAGCCGGTTCGCGCCGGCGCGCACCGTGACGGTCTGCTCCAGGATCGGCACTTCGCCCCGCGGCCGCTGGTGGAGAAGCCGGACGCGGAAGCTCCCGGGCTGCAGCGGCCCCACCCGGGCCTTCCCCTCCTCGGAAACCTCCCGCCCCTCGAAGCGGAACCACCGCGACTCCTCGGAAAAGGCCGCGAGGCGCAGCCCCCCGCCGTCCTCGAGTTCCGCGAGCCCCGAAATCTCGGCGTCGATCCACGCCGCATCGCCGAAACGCACGGTCACCTCGGTGGCCTCGGTCCGGGTGAACTCCACCTCCTTCTCGCCGTGGGCCGGCGAGGCGACGACGAGGACCCGCCGGTGGACGCGGCCGCCCCCCTCCTCCACCGGGAACTCCACGGCCCACGCACCGTCCGGCCGCCGCGCCGCCGCCCCCCCCCAGGAGTGCTCCCCGGCATCCGTCTCGAGCAGGCAGGTGACTCCGCCATGGAGTTCCACGGGCCGGCCGTCCGGCCCCTCGGGGTGGACGAGGATGAATGCCGACCGCGGCAGGTCCTGCGCCACGAGCGCGACGACGGCCATCCGGTCCGCGACCTCCACGACGACGCGCGCCAGCACCTGCTGCGAGTTCCCCACCGCCGCCACGTGGTAGGTGCCGGGCTTCAGATCCGGGAACGAGAAGGTGAAGTCCGAATCCTCTCCGCAGCCGGCCTGCCGCCCTTCCGAGAGGAGGCGCTCGCCGTCCGGCGGCCCGGCATCCGTCCCGGCGCGCAGGACGGCCACCGTGATCCACTGGCCCTCCGGCCACGTCTCCGGCGGCTCGACGTGGCCGCGGATCCCGGGCCGGGCCGCGAGGGAGAGAGTCAGGGGATCGGGGGGGATCCCCGCGGCGAGACTCACGGAGACGGATGGCGAGGCGTACTCGTCCCCCTCCCCGGCCACCGCCTTCGCACGCCAGGTTCCGGGCGGCACCCTCAGCGCCGGTTCCTCGCCGGTCCATTCCTCCGAACGCTCGAGCTCGCGGTCCTCGGCGCGGAACTCCACCCGCGCCTTCCGGGCGACCGAGCCGTCGGGCATCAGGACCCGGACGGGGAGCGCCACGACGACCACCGCGACGATCTCCACGCTCCGGCCGGGGCGCAGGAGCCGGCCGAGCGAAGGCCCGGAGAACTCGTACCCCTCGCGCTCCGCCCGCAGGACGTACTTCGCATCGGCGAGACCGGCGAGGAGGAAGGCGCCGTCGGCCCCGGACTCCGCGCGGACCCTTCCGGCGTGGACACGCGCGCGGTTTCGCGCGAGGATCCGCGTCTCCTCGGTGAGGGAGGCGCCGTCCGGAACCGGCGCCTCGTCCACCAGCTCCTCGCCGATGATGCGGACACCCGCCACTCCCTCGCCGGCCTCCGTCCGCACGCGCCCGTGGATCTCCCCCGTCCCCCGCGCGGGGCCCGCCGGGCGCCCGACGGCCGGCCCCTCGGACTCCGCCGGTGGCAACGCGTCGCCACCGGGCGGGACGGCCGGGTCGGGCGCGGGGGCCGAACGCGGCCCGACCGCGCCCCCCCCGTCGAAGGAACCGGCCACGTACCCGATCGCCCCGCCGGCCACGAAGGCGAGAAGCACGACGAACACGGTCCGGTTCAAGGGTTCACTCTCCGGCGACGAAAGTCACCACGTAGGCGTCTCCGGCCATGACCCTCTCCCGGAAGGTCACGCGCTTCGTCTCCAGGACCTCGAAGTCGAGCACGCGCCCGTCCGGCCCCTTCTCCACCGAGACGGCGAGACCGTTCACTTCGGCCACCGGGCGGCCGTCCGGAGTCCTGACCGCGCCGGAGCCCCGCACCACGCCCGGGTCGGGCGGGGCGAGAAGCGCCGCCCGTTCGGCCACGCAGAGCCACTGGGCCATCCCCATCATCGTCGGGGAGCCCGGGAAATGGCCCTCCGCGAGCGGGTGGTCGTGCGGGAAGACCGCGCGGTCGAAGTCCGGCCCCCCGAGGAGGACCAGCGGCGGCGGCAGCCCGGGAAACAGCGTCGGGTCGGGCCGCGGGAAGCCGTTCCCGTGCACGGGCGAGGCGGGCGGCCGACTCCCCCGCGGAGCGAGGAACGCCATGATGTCCACCGTGAGGAGCTTCACGCCCGTCTCGGTCAGGACCTCACCGCCGAAGGCGCGGAAGTCCCCCCGGTCCCGGCCGCGCGCCACATGGGAGACCAGGGGCGCCCCGGCGCCGGCGTCGGCGTGCCGCTGGAACCGCGACACCGCCGAGAAGTAGGCGAGGCGCCCCTCGCCCATCTCCCGGCGGACGATGAGGAGCGAGGTGAGCGCCACGTGCTCCACGAGGAAGAACGGCGAGTACCGGAGCCCCGCGGGACCCCGGACGAGGAAGACGTCGCGACCGAGGGGGTCGCCGGCGTCGACGGAAAGCCAGCCGGTCCCGGCCTGCTCCCCCGCGTCCTCGTAGCGGTCGATCAGGACGTTCCGGCCGCGATGCGGCATCCAGTTGGTCATCTCCTCCGGCCTCATCCGTCAACCTCCCGATCGATCCGTCGGTTTGGTCTCCTCGTCTCCCGGAGCGGCGGCGCCAAGGGTCACCTCCACTTCCACCCGACCCGCCTCCGTGAGATGCGCCGTCGTCACGCCCTGCGCGAAGCCCGGGGCCTGCACCAGGATCCGCAGGTGTCCTTCCGTGACGCCCTCGCGCTCGCAGCGGCCGGAGGCGTCGGTGCGGAAGGCGCGCTCCCGGGCCTCCCGCTCCGCCGCGGCCCGCTTCTCCGGCGGAACGTCGGGGGGGATCCGCACCTCGGGCATGCCCATGGACCGGCCCTTCTCGTTGCTCACCGCGACCCACGCCCCCGCGACCGGTCGCCCCTCCTCGTCCCGCACCCGGACCACCACCGTGCCCGTGCGCGGGGCCCGGAGATCCGCCCGGGCTTCCCCGCCGGAAACCAGCTCCACATCATCCGAATTCAGCCACATCGTGCCGACCATGGCCATGACCCGCCACGTCCCGGGCCCGAGTCCGGTGAGTGCGAACTCCCCGTCGGGACCGGTGTTCTGCATCGGCGAACCGGTGGGCGACATCAGCGCGGCGCGGACCGGCTGGGCCATGACGCGAACGCCTGCCACCGGGCTTCCGTCTGCCCCGAGGACCCGCCCGAGGATCGTGCCGCCGGGCCGCAGGACGAGGGCTACCCCGGAGGTCTCCTGTCCGGCCGCCACGACGATGCCGCGCTCGCGCTCGGAGAACCCGCCATCGGCGCTGGCGGTCACGGCGTAGACGCCGGGATGGACGCCCGCGAGCCGGAACCGCCCGCCTTCCCCGGTGATCCGCTCCTGCATCACGACCCCCGGGCGCTCGGGGTCGTCGAGTTCGACCCGGACGAAGAACTCCCCCGCCGGTTCGCCGCCGGCGAGGAGGACGCGGCCGGAGATCGAGCCCGGGGACGGGACGACGATCTTCAGGTCCCGCGTCCCCGCGGCGGCCTCCAGGATGAGGACCTGCATGCCGCGCGCGGAGTGCACGCTCACGATGTAATTCCCCGTCGGCAGACCCTCGAGACGGAACTTTCCCGCGCCGTCGGTACGGGCATTCGCGAAGCCGCCCGGAGTCGCGGGATCGGCGGGCCGGGCGTTCAGGTTCGCACCGCTTACCGGCCGCCCCTCGCCGTCCGAAACGACGCCCTCGATCCGCTCCCCGCCCGGCAGGCGGATCTCGACCCCCTCCACCACCTCCCCCTCCGAGACCGTGCCGATGTCCTTTGACACGAACTGCGCTCCGCTGAGCCGCGCCGCCACCTGCCACTCCCCGGGGGGGACGGGAAAGAGGTCGAACGCGCCACGGTCATCGGCCTTCCCGTTCGGCGGGTACGATGGGCGGAAACCGGGCCCGGGCTTCAGCATGAGCATGACCTGCGCACCGGCGGCGGGGCGGCCTTCCGCGTCGAGCACGAGACCCCGGACCCGTGCCCCGGCGGACATGGTCAGCCGGAGACCCACCATCTCCTCGGCCGGCCGGAGGACCAGCGGGTCGGACAACGCCGTGGCGTAACCGTCCTTCGTCGCGTTCAGGACCACCTGACGGTCCACGGGGACCGCCCGGAGGGTGAAGGCACCGTCGGGGCCGGACTTCACCTGCCGGCCGCCCCCCCCCACGGACTGGACCGCCGCCCCGGGAATCGGCGCCCCCCGTGTGTCGAGGACGATCCCGTGGACGACCGCGCCCCGGGCCAGTTCGAAGTCGAGGGTCGCCGCCGCCCCGGGACCCGCCACGGTCACCATCCCGGACGTCACCGGATGGTCCGGCCCCTCGGCCATGAGATAGAGTGTCCCCGCCGGGAGCCCCTCGAGCCGGTAGCGACCGTCGGGGCCGGTCGTCGCGGTCCGGCGGTGGCGAAGGTTCGGGGTGACGGTCACTCCCGTGAGCGCGGCACCGCTTCCCTTCTCGGTCACCAGGCCGGAGACGACGGCGCCGGGCAGCACCTCGAGGTCGAGCCTCACTTCCACGTTCTCCGCGACCGTCACCGGCAGGACGGCGCTGTCAGCGTGTCGCACGGGCCAGGCCGCCACCGTGAACTTCCCCGGCGGCAGGCCCTCGAACCGGTAGCCGCCGTCTTCCCCGGTCACGAGGTTCGCGGACTTCTTCCCATCGGCGAGCGTCCCGGTGATGACCACGGTGGCGCCGGCCACCGGCGCCCCGGAGTCCTTCTCCCGGACCGTCCCGGCGATCGCGCCCGTGGCGGGCGCGGCCGGGTCCCTCACGACGGCCGGGTCCGCGGTGGGCGGCGGGGCGGGAGCCGGTCCGGGCTCATGGCCCTCCGTCTCCGGCGCCACCGGGGGGATCGCGGGTCCGGGAGCGGGCGCCGAGAAGGTCTTCAGCAGGACGAAGGCGAGCGCGCCGACGCCCGCCAGCATCAGGAGAATGGGCAGCCCCCGCCGCATATCCCGGCATTATACGGCGTCGGGGGACTCCGTCACCGTCCTCAAAGCCCGTCCGCCGGAGAATGACCCGGGAACTCTCTCCGCCGGCGATTCCGGACCCCGAAAAGGTGAAAAGGTACGTACGTCCCCATCGGGCGAATGCTTCCGGGGAGGGGTGGCGGCTCCGAGAATGCGCGGATGGACACACCGGGCCTTGCGAAGCGCGGCGACGCGGTGCTCGTGGGCGGCTTCCTCATCGCGGTCGCGATGTGGACGGCGGGCTACGTCTGCCGCCTCCCGCTCGTGGCCGCTCCCGCGCCGCTTCTCGGCGGGCTCCTCCTCCTCGCGATCCTCGCCGGGGGTTTCCTCACGGGGCGAGCTTCGGGTCGGGCGTCGGCGGCTCTCCTCGCGGGGCTCCTTGCCTCGGTGGTGAACCTCCTGATCCTCGGCGCGCTCATCGCGAAGCCCGACGGGGGAACCGCGTTCCTTCCCGCGGCGGCGCTGTGGCTGCCCGGCTCCCTCGTCGCCGGGGCCCTCCTCGCCGGACTCGGCGGACTCCTCGGGGCGCGCCGCCCCGCGCCGGTCCCGTGGCTCTCCTCCGCCGCGCCCGGAGCCTTCGCCGGCCTGACCGCGGCGGCCACGCTCCTCCTCGTCGTCGCCGGGGGCCTCGTCACCGGAGCCGAGGCGGGCATGGCCGTCCCCGACTGGCCGTCGAGCTTCGGCAGCAACATGTTCCTCTGCCCGCTCGCGCGCATGACCGGCGGCATCTACTATGAACACGCCCACCGGCTCTTCGGCACGCTCGTGGGGCTCTGCGCCCTCGTCCTCGCCATCTTCCTCGCGGTCCGGGACCGGCGGAAGTCGGTCAAGCTCTTCGCCCTCGCCATCCTGGCCGCCGTGATCGTGCAGGGCGTCCTCGGGGGACTGCGGGTGACGGAGAACGACCGCTGGCTCGCCGCCGTCCACGCGACGGTGGGCCAGGCCATCCTCGGAGGGTTCGTGGCGCTCGCCGCCGTGGCCTCCCCGCTCTGGCTCTCGGACCGCCCCCGCCGGGAGGCGGCCGGCGCGCGGGCGGACCGGGGGTTCGCGACGGTGCTGCTCGTGCTCGTCGTCCTGCAGATCTTCCTCGGCGCCCTGGTCCGCCAGCTCGGCCTCTCCCTGCATGCCCACATCACCGGAGCCGTCGTGGTCTTCGTCCTCGGGCTCGTGGCGGGCCTTCGCCTGTGGGGCCTCTATCCCGCGGAGCCGGCCCTGCGGCGCACGGGCGTCTGGCTCGTGGCGCTGCTCGTGCTCCAGGTGGCGCTGGGGATCGCGGCGCTCGTGGCCGCCGGCGCCACGGCCGACCTCGCGAAACGGCCACCGGTGGACGTCCTCGTGACCACCGCGCACCAGGCCACCGGCGCGCTGATCCTCGCCGCCGCCGCGCTGGCCACGGTCTGGACCCGCCGTTCGCTGGCTGGCAGCCCGTCGGGGTAAAGGGTCGCAGCGCAGAGATCGTCCCTGGCCCCGACGGGCTGCTAGCGCAGGGAGGCGAGCCACTCCTTCACGCGCTCGTCCTTGCCGCCGAGCTCCAGGTACTTCTCGTAGGCGGCGATCGCCTTGGCGCGCTCGTTCAGCTTGCGGTGATAGAGGAGCCCGAGGTTCATCAGGGCCCGGAGGTTCGCGGGGTCCTTCACGAGAACCTCCTCCAGCACCTTCACCGCTTCCTTGTGATCCCCGGCACCGGTCCGCGCCGCGGCAAGGTCGAGCAGCTGCTCTGCCGCCCGCTCCGTCAGCTCGGCGGCCTTGGTGAACACGGCGATGGCGTCCTTCCACTTCCCCGTGGCGGTGAGCAGGGCGCCGAGCGCGCCCGGATAGGCCGGCTCCAGTTCGTCGAGGCTCATCGCCTTCCGATAGAGGGCCTCGGCGTCCTTCAGCTTGCCCGCCTGCTCGCTGACGATGCCGAGGAGGTGGTAGCACTCGGCGGCCTTCGGGTCGAGGGAGACCGCCTTCTCGGCGAAGGACCGCGCCGGTCCGGGGCCGGTGTCGAGGAGCACGGCGTAGGCCATGTGGAGGAGCGTCCCCACGTCCTCCGGCCGGACCTTGAGCGCCTTGGCGAACGCCTCCTTCGCCGCCGCGGGCTTCCCGACCCGGAGGTGCGTCTGGCCGAGCAGATTCAGCGCGGCGATGTCCTCCCCGGGCAGATCCACGGCCTCCCGGTAGAGGGCCTGCGCCTCCTCGGCCTTCCCCGCCGCCTCGGCGACGAGACCGAGTCCCAGAACGGGAAGCGGATCCGCCGGGGCGACCCGCCGGGCCGAGGCGAACACCTTCGCCGCTTCCTCGGTCCGGTCCCGGCCCACGAGGAGGAGCCCGAGGTTCGTGAGCGGCAGGACCATGCTCGGGTCGAGGGCCGCGGCGTCCCGGTAGCCCTTCTCGGCCGCGGCGTCGTCGCCGAGGTTCTCCGACAGCCACGCCAGCAGGTTCACCGGCACCGCGGATTCGGGCCGGAGGTCCTTCGCCTGGCGCAGCAGCCGATCCGCCTCCTCGAAGGCGTCCTGCTCGATGGCGAGCGTCGCGAGCAGACACAGCGTCGGGAAATGCGCGGGGTCCTTCCGCAGGGCCTTCTTCAGCTCGGTGGAGGCCTTACGGCCCTCGAGGAGTCGGGCGTAGAGGAACACGGCGTCGGCCCCGGCCTCGGGCCGGGAGGCCTTCGTCATATAGACCCCCACCAGTTCCTTCCGGTCCCCCTTCGCGATCTTCAGGTCCTGGAAGGCCACCTGCACCGACAGATCGTCGGGGTGCGCTTCCCGGAGCTTCGATGCGAGTGCGAGGGCCCCGTCGAGGTCGCCCCGGCCCTTCGCCTCACCCACCGCGATGAGCGCGGCCCGCACTTCGTCCGCCGGGAGCGACGGCTGGGCTCCGGCCGCAGCGGCGAGGACGGCGACCGCGAGGATCGCCGGACCGGCGGCCCTCACGGGCGGTCCGCCTCGGGGGGCGTACCGTCGGAGGGCTTCTCCGGAGGCACGGTGTCCGGCCGCGGTTCCCCGTCCGGAGGGGAGGACTCGGGCGCCTTGCCGGGTGCCTCTTCCGGAGCCTTCTCCGGGTCGTCTCCGGGCGGGGTCTCGGGCGCCGGTTCGGGGGGCGGGAGGTTCGCGGGCAGCTTCCCGCCGTTCCCGGCCTCCTGGTTGTCCTCGGACCGGGCCCTGGCCAGTTCGCGGTCCCGGACGCGGGCGAGAAGGCTCACCGCACCCCTCGCGCGGGCTTCCTTCATCTGATCGTCGATGCTCTCCTTCAGGGCCGCGTCGGGGTCCCGCTCCTTGAGGCTCCCGTCGGCGCCGTCCACGGAGCTCCCGCCGCTCGCGGTGGGCGCCTCCTTCGGCGCCGAACTCCCGCCGCTCGAACCGCCTCCGGAGTCCCCTCCACCCGAGCCGCCTCCGCTGGATCCACCCCCGCCGGAATCCCCCCCGCCGGATCCACCACCGCCGGAACCACCGCCTCCGGAACCGCCGCCTCCGCTCACGCCGGGGCGGCCCTTGCCCTTCCCACCCCACGCCGAGGCGGTATCGGCCACGAGACAGAGGATGGCGAGCGGGACGATCAGCCAGAGGATGCATCGCAGGCGTATCACAATTCGGACCCTCCACGGGTGATCCTGCACATTTAACAACTCCCGTGCCAAACAGGTTCCGGGCCACCCCGTGGAGGCGAACCGCCGCTTTTGCCTTGATCCCGACGTTTTCGTCGGCCCGGCCTCCCGTCACCGTCTCGAGTCATCCGCGGGTACGCGACGCGAAGAAGAGGGCCGCGAAGGTGAGGAGTGCGAGGATCCCGACGTTCGCGAGGCCCGCGGCCGCTGGCGCACCGGACAGCCCGTCGCGCAGTGCCGAGACCGCGTAGGTCATGGGATTCAGGCGACCCGCCCAGGCCATGACGGGATGCGTCGGGCCGAGAGGGAAAAGGGCCCCGGAGAGGACCCAGAGCGGGAGGAGCACGACGCTCATGACGACGTGGTAGCCGGCGGTGGAGTCGATCCGCCATGCGAAGAGGAACCCGACGCTCGTGAGCCCGACGGCCCCGAACACCAGCGCCGCGCAGACGATCCCGAAGTTCGCGCTGCCGATCGGGAAACCCGCGAGCGGGGCGAGGGGCAGGAGAAGCAGCGCGTGCAGAAGCGCCACCGCCGACCCGCCGAGGATCTTGCCGAGGGCCAGCGAGGCCCGGCCTCCGGGCGCCGCGAGCACGCCCTGCAGGAATCCCTGGTGGCGGTCCTCGATCACCGACATGGTGGTGGAGATGCTGGTGAAGAGCAGCATCATGACCACCACGCCGGGGTAGAAGAATTGACGGTAGCCCACCCCCCCGTCCGGCGCGGCGAAGGACGGCGCCAGGCCGGTCCCGAGCACGAGCCAGAACAGCAGCGGCTGGGCCAGCGCGCCGAGGATCCGGCTCGGCTGCCGGAAGAACAGCCGGAGGTCGCGGCGGACCAGGACGGAGACGATCGCGGGGTTCACGCGTCCCCTCCCCCGAGCGTCCGCCCGGTGAGCTTGAGGAAGGCGTCCGTGAGGTTCGGCCGCTTCACCGCGATGCTTCGCACGCTGCCCCGCGGCAGGAGTTCGGCGATCCTCGGCACGAGGTCGGGGCCGTGCTCCGTCTCGACGAAGACCCGGCGGTCCCGGACCTGGGCCGGGATCCCCGCCGACGCGAGCGCCGCCGCCGCCGGCCCGGGATCGTCCGCGTCCACCTCCACCACGTCGCCGCCGAGGCGCCGCCGCAGCCCCTCCGGGGTGTCCACCGCGACGAGTTTCCCCTCGGAGAGCAGCCCGAGGCGGTCGCAGCGCTCCGCCTCGTCCGCCCGGTGCGTGGTCATGAGGACCGCGACTCCCCGCTCCCCGGTGAGGCCGCGGAGCATCTCCCAGGTCCGCTCGAAGGAGGCCTGGTCGAGGCCGGTGGTGGGCTCGTCGAGAAGAAGGAAGTCCGGCTCGTGGAGGAACGCCCGGGCGATCTCCAGTCGCCGCCGCATTCCCCCGGAGAGCTTCTTCACCGGCTCGACGGCCCGGTCGGCGAGACCGGCGAAGGCGAGCATCGCCTCCACGCGGGCGGCGAGCCTCGCCCCGGAGAGCCCGTAGAGCCGGCCGGCGAGAGCGAGGTTGGGGCGCGCGCCGAGCCGGCCGTCGAGCGCCGGGCTCTGGAACACCACCCCGGTGCGGGCCCGGAGCCGCCGGTCGCCGGGAGGGAGCGCCGTCCCGTCGAGGAGCACCTCGCCCCGCTCTGCCGGCAGGAGGCCCGAGAGGACCTCG
>JALOQY010000409.1 GCA_025459285.1 Planctomycetota bacterium
ACCTCCTCGCGAACTTCGCCGCGACGATCCTCTGCCGGGCCCTGCTCCGGGTCACCGTCGCCCCGGATGCCGGCGAGGTCCTCAACACCCTGGTTCTCACACCCGTCCTGTTCGTGCTCGGAGAGGTGACGCCGAAGAACCTCTTCCGCCTCCGGGCCAACCGATGGGTCTATCGGGCCTCGGGGCTCCTCGCTCTGGCCGGCATCGTGCTGCGGCCGCCGGCCCTGCTCCTCCGTTGGCTCGGACGCCTGAGCGGGGTGCTGCCGACGCGCTCGTCGTCCCCCGACGAGATCCTCTCCCGGACCCAGATCGAAGCCCTGGCCCAGGAGGTGGCCGCGGACGGAGTTCTGACCGCCGACCAGGGCCGGATGGTGCGGAACATCCTGAGACTCTCCTCCGTCCGGGTCACCGCAGCCATGACGCCGATCCGGGAAGAAGAGGTCCTCGCCAGCGGCTTCGCGCGCGCGGACGTGGTCCGGATCGGCGCGAAAGGGGACCTGAACTGCTTGCCGGTGCGGCGGGCGGAGGGGGGCGACTACGTGGGCTTCGTCGACGTCCTCGACCTCGTCTTCCGGCCGGACGACCCGCCGGCGGCCCTCGTCCGGCCGGCCCGCCGGGTTCCGGAGACCGCGTCGGCGGGAGAAGCCATGCGGATGCTCGGCCGGGACCGGGCGAAGCTGTGCTTCGTGGTGCGGTCCGATGGTTCGGTGGCGGGGACCGCCACGGCCCGGGGACTCTCCGAGTTGATCGCCGGGAAGCTCTGAAAGGTGCTATCCTCCCGTGACCGCGAAGTGACGCGGGGACGCCACGCTCAGAGCCTTTGAGGAAGACCATGAAAGATCCGCGCAATCTCCTGATCGTCGCTCTGGCCGCTGCGGCCGCGTTCCTGGCCGGAGGCGCGCTGAACCGCGGCGAGGCTCTGGGACAGGGCTATCCGGGCGGAACCGCCGACTCGAACAACCGCATGATCGCGGTCACCGGCACGATCGGTTCGGGGGTGAGCGTCCTGTACGTCATCGACACCGTGGAGCGGCAGCTCGCGATCTACCAGTGTCGGGGTGGGAAATCGGTTGAACTCGTCGCCGCACGCCGCATAGAATGGGACCTGAAGGTCGATCAGTTCCATGACGAGTCCCTCTATACGCCCGACAGTCTCCGCAAGCGGTACTACGGGGGCGCCGCGACGGAAGAGGGGGACGGCGGTGGTGCTGACAAGGGCTCCGGAGACTCCGGCGGGTCCGGAGGTCCGGGAACGAAGGAAGGCGAATAGTCGGGGGGGGTCCGCTGGGGACCCGCCCGGTCACGGAGGCCGAAGCGGCCGACCAGAGGAGGAACGCCGTGCCCAAGAAGCCGAGCGGTGAGTTCTACTCGTTCGACGAGGTCCTGGGTCGTCTGAAGATCGACGAGCAGAAGCTGAAGCGGCTCGTCAGCGAAGGCGAGATCCGGGCTTTTCGTCAGGGCGACGAGATGAAGTTCAAGAAGTCGGACATCGACAGCCTGAACCTCGGCGTCTCCTCGGAAGGGGAGACCCGGGAGGTCGATCTGTCCGCGGGCCGCGGTGACGCCTCCGACACCCTGACCGACGACCTGATCTTCGACGAGGGCGACGAGCTCGACCTGGCGGCCGACGATGCGGGCCTCGCCACCGCCGAGATCACCTCCCAGGACACGTTCGTGGACGAAGGCGGCGAGCCCGTCGGTATGTCCACGGAACCCCTCGACGTCAGCGCGGCGGGCCTCGACGAGGAGTTCGCCGACGCCGACACGACCGAGGAGTCCGCGCCGGCCAAGGTCCGGGGCAAGACCACCAAGCCCGGCGTCCGCTCGGGCCGCGCCTCCTCCCGCTACGAGACGAAGCCGGTGGGCGGCGACATCGTGTGGAGCGCGGTCATGATCCTCACGATCCTCGTGCTCTTCTTCGCGGGCTTCACGGTCTGGAGCACGGTGTCGCATCGCGGGATCAACAGCTGGTCCGCGGCGGCGGTGAAGTTCTTCGACAAGGAAGAGTACATGAAGAACATCGAGCCGAACCTGCCGAAGCCTCCCGTGACGAACCCCCGCTGATCGAAGCGGAGAATCAGTCTTCCCGTCGCCCCGGCCCCGCCGGGGCGACTTCATGTCCGGACCGGAGGTGGCGGGGTGCTGACCGACGAGGAGCGGGCCTTCCTTCGGGAAGTGGCGTGGGACGGGATCCGGGCGCGGCTCATGGAGCGCTCGCCGGGGAAGGATCTGCCGGTCCGGGGCCGTCTCGCCGAGCCCGGATCGGCTTTCGTGACGCTCCGCAACCGGGGGGATCTCCGGGGCTGCATCGGCTTCATCGGCGATCGCCTCCCGCTCGCGCGGTGCGTGCGGGAAGCCGCGATCGGGTCGATTGCCGACCCGCGGTTTCCCCCGGTCACCCCTCGTGAGATGCGCGATCTCGTGCTCGAGATCTCGGTCCTCTCGGCCTTCCGCAGAGTGGCCTCGCCGGAGGAGGTCGAAGTGGGGACCCACGGTCTCTTCCTCCGCCGCGGCTTTTCGTCGGGCATCCTGCTGCCCCGGGTGGCGACGGAGCAGCATTACGGTCGCGAGCAGTTCCTCGACGCCGTCTGCCGCAAGTCCGGTGTTCCGGAGGGAGCCTGGAAGCTGCCGGACACGGAGCTCTCGATGTTCGAGACCGAGGTCTTCTGAGCGGGCGCGGGATCCGGTTAGAATCGGAAGCGTGAAGCTCGCGCTCGCCATCCTGGCCGTCCTGCTCGCCCTCGTCGGAGCGGCCGGTGCCGACCCGCGGGCCGAGGCCGCGAAGCTGAACGAGGAGGGGATCGCCCTCGTCGCGGCGGGGGAGTACGAGGAGGCCGTTCGGAAGATCCGGGCGGCGCGCGCCCTCCTCCCACTCGATCTCACGCTCCGCAGGAATCTCGCCACGGCGCACTCCGAGTGGGGCACGGCGCTCCTCTCCGCGAATCGCGCGGCAGAGGCCGCCGGGCAGTTCCGCCTTGCGGCCGGACTCGAGCCGGGCCAGGCGGATCTCCACTTCCGGCTCGGCCTGGCCCTGCTGCGGGCGAAGGACGTGACGGGAGCGAGGAGGGCCTTCGAGAAGACGCTCTTCCTCGATCCCGCCTCGGCTCCGGCGAGGGCCTGGCTGGGCCAGATCCTCTATGACGAGGGATCGCTGGTGCTGGCGATCCGGGAGTGGGAGAAGGCGCTGGCCGCCGACCCCGCCCGCGACGACGTGCGGGAGCGGCTCGCCCGGGCCCGCCGGGAGCACGAGGCCGAGCGCGAACACGAGACCGAGGACAGCGCGCACTTCGTGATCTCCTTCGATGCCGGCGAGGACCGCTCGATCGGCACCCGGGTCCTCCGGCTCCTCGAGGATGCCTACGAGGAGATCGGGGCGGACCTCGGTATCCGGCCCGAGACACCGGTCCAGGTCGTCCTCTACGGGGAGAAGGAGTTCCGGGAGGTCACGGGAGTCGAGGTCTGGGTGGGGGCTCTCTACGACGGTCGTATACGCATCCCGGTGAAGAATTTCGACGCGGCGGAGCGCCGGATCCGGGCGGCGGCGACGCACGAGTATGTCCACGTGGCCGTGCGTTCCGTGACCGACCGCTGTCCGGCCTGGCTCGACGAAGGGATGGCGCAGCACTTCGAGGGTCGGGACGTCCGGGCCTCCCGGGCCACGGCGCGCGCGGCCGCCGACCGGCAGTCCCTCCCGGTCCCCGCGGATCTCCGGGAGCCCTTCACGAGGTTCGCCGACGCGGAGAAGGCGCGTCTCGCCTACGCCGTGTCCCACGCCTTCACCGCCTGTCTGATCGCGGACTTCGGGGCCGACCGGGTGAGTCGGTTCCTCGCCTGTCTCGGGTCCGGGACCGGGGAGGCCGAGGCCTTCGAGTCGGCGTTCCACTCCGACCTCGGTAAGCTCTGGGAG